>JBIILH010000120.1:0-2672 GCA_044232765.1 Rhodoluna sp.
ACGGCAATCCGGGGAGACCCATCAGCGGCTAGAACAAACCCCCCGGCTGAAGTCTCCTCGACACGAGGTTTCTGTCGAGAGTTCATTGCTTTAGCCTAATGCGGAGCCATTTGTTGGGCATACTTAAAACCATGCGAACTGTGGCCGAAGCGCTAGCAAATTTAGAGCGGACTTCTAAGACTCCGCTACTTAGCAAACTCGGCATACTGTTCAGTGCTGCTGGCTTCGAGCTAGCCCTAGTGGGCGGACCTGTAAGAGATGCTTTCTTAGGCAGAGTCACTAATGACCTTGATTTCACTACCTCAGCCAACCCAGATCAGATTCTTGAGGTTCTAAAGGGACATGTTGATGCTCAATGGGATGTTGGCCGCGAGTTTGGCACCATCGGTGCTCGTATTGGCGATGACACAGTAGAAATCACTACTTATAGAGCTGACTCATATGACACTGATTCTAGAAAGCCTGTGGTTGCCTTTGGTAACAACCTAGAAGATGACCTGTTTAGAAGAGACTTCACCGTTAACTCAATGGCACTCAGATTGCCTGACGGAGTATTTGTAGACCCGTTCAATGGGTTAACTGACCTAATAGATGGAGTCATTAGAACACCTGGCAAACCAGAAGATAGCTTCTCTGATGACCCACTGAGGATCATGAGAGCAGCCAGATTCGCGTCTCAACTTGGTTTCATGGTTCATGAAGACACTTTCAAGGCCATGAAAGACATGGCAGATCGCATTGAGATAGTTTCTGCTGAGCGGATTCAGGTTGAGATTTCCAAACTGATTCTTGGGGCTAATCCTCGAGAAGGCTTAGAGGTATTGGTTGATTCAGGAATAGCGGAGATAGTTTTTCCAGAACTCCCTTCTCTGAAGTTAGAGATCGATGAACACCACCACCACAAAGATGTCTACGAACACACTCTTACTGTTCTTGAGCAGGCAATCAGCTATGAGGCGGAATACAACCTTGAGAAGGACTTAATTCTTAGACTTGCTGCTCTTATGCATGACATTGGTAAGCCTTTGACTAGAAAGCTTGAAACCGGAGGCGGAGTAACCTTCCATCATCACGATGTTGTTGGAGCAAAGTTAGCCACGAAGAGACTTAGAGCTCTTCGCTATGACAATGACACCATCAAGGCTGTGTCAAGACTTATTGAATTACACCTAAGGTTCTTTGGTTATAGCGATCAGGCTTGGAGTGATTCAGCAATCAGAAGATATGCTCGTGATGCTGATGACCAGCTAATTAGATTGCATGCACTAACTAGAGCTGATGTGACTACCCGTAATCAGAAGAAGGCAGATCGCTTATCCCATGCCTATGACGATTTAGAGCAGAGAATTGCTGCACTGTCTGAGCAAGAGGAACTAAATGCGATTAGGCCTGATCTATCGGGTGAGCAGATCATGGAGATCTTAGATTTGAAGCCAGGACCTGAGGTTGGAGCAGCTTATAAATACATGCTCGAACTTCGCTTGGATGATGGACGACTTGAATATGAAGAAGCAAAGATTCGCTTGCTTACCTGGTGGCAATCAAGGTAGAGTAGTGAAGTTGCCCTGAAGAGACCCTGTGCTCTTCTGTTGGGCAGCAATTGCATTTACCCTCCTGTCACGGAAACGCCGTGGCCGTTCTAGTCCAGAGGAGGTGGGTTAGTCATGCATAAATACGAAGTCATGGTCATTCTAGACTCAGACATCGAAGAGCGTACCGTCGGTACCAGCCTTGATAAATTCCTCAACGTAATTCGCAACGGTGGAGGCACCGTTGACAGCGTTGATATTTGGGGCCGCCGTCGTTTCGCTTACGAAATCAACAAGAAAACTGAAGGTATCTACGCGGTTCTTTACTTAACCTGTAACCCTGCTGAAGTTCTTGAGTTGGACCGTCAACTATCACTGTCAGAAGCAGTTGTTCGCACCAAGGTTTTGCGTGCTGAAGATGCTGTATTCAGAATCAATCCAGTAGTAGTCCCAGAGGTAAAAGCTAGCGAAGATAAGCCAGCTCGTGCCAAGAAGGCTGTTGCTGCGAAGTCAGCGGAGTAATCCTCATGGCTGGTGAACTTACTATCACTGTTGTTGGCAACCTAGCCAACGATCCAGAGATTCGCCATGTAGCAGGCGGAATCGCTGTTGTAAACCTAAACGTGGCTTCAACTCCTCGTACCTACAACAGAGAAACCAACACCTGGGTAGATGGCGACACTGTTTGGGTGAAGTGCACCGCATGGCGTGAGCTAGCCGAGAACATTGGCCAGTCTCTAACCAAGGGAACTCGCTTGATCGTGACCGGCAGACTAAAGCCAGCTACTGCTTACCAAGCAGCTAGCGGTGAAGCTCGCGCCTCAATCGAATTAGACATCGATGAAGTTGGCCCATCACTGAAATATGCAACAGCATCTGTAACCAGACGCTCACGTGATGGTCAGGCTCCAATTGACGCAAATCCATGGAACAACGCACCGCAGGCAACCGCAGCTCCAGCAGCTGCAGGCTCAGCCGCTGATGCGTGGTCTAACCCAGGTGTTAGCGATGGCGGTTTTGCCGCTGGCGACAGCACCCCTTTCTAAGAATTCATAGGAGAAAACAATGGCAGCAAAGATCAACAGCGACAGAGTCAAAAAGGGCTCTCGCAATGCAAAGAACCTGAAGCTTGCACCACCGAAG
>JBIILH010000121.1:0-2670 GCA_044232765.1 Rhodoluna sp.
GATACTTGACCGCTGTGGAAGATAGAAGCTGCCAACACAGCATTAGCTCCAGCTTGAACTGCAGGCAAGAAATCTGAGGCAACCCCCGCTCCTCCGCTGGCGATTAGAGGAAGTGAGGTCACCTTCCTAACAGCTGCAATGAGTTCATTGTTGAAGCCCGATTTAGTCCCATCAGCGTCGACACTATTGATGAGAATCTCACCGATACCCTTGTCTTGGTTTGAAGTTATCCAGGAAAGAGCATCAACGCCAGTTCTCTTAGTTCCACCGTAGGTGGTAAGCGAGTAGCCAGATGGTGCATCGTCATCCTCCACTATGTCAAGAGATACGACCACGATTTGATCTCCATACTTCTTGGAAATCTCTTCAATGAGTTCAGGATTGGAAATAGCAGCAGTTCCAATACTTACTTTGTCAGCACCTGCATCTAGATAACTAGCCACGTCCTCAATCTGCCTAACTCCACCACCAACGGTAAGCGGTATGAAGATTGATTCTGCAGTTCTAGAGATCACATCGAGCATTGCTTTGCGGCCTTCGAGGCTAGCTGAAACATCGAGGAAAGTAATCTCGTCTGCTCCAGCCTCGTAGTAACTAATTGCAAGCTCGACTGGATCTCCAATGTCTTTCAATCCTTGGAACTGAACGCCTTTAACTACCCTGCCATCTTTAACATCTAAGCAAGGGATGATGCGTACTGAGAGAGCCAAAACTATATTCTTGCTGCGTGAATAGCGCTTACGAGAATAGCTCTAGCGCCTATGTCGTAAAGTTCGTCCATCTTGGAATTAGTCTCACTGCGAAGTACCAATGCTCTAACAGCCAACCAAGTTGGATCTTTAGTTGGTGAAACTGTAGGTGATTCGATACCTGGAGTAACTAGCGATGCCTTGTCAATTAATTCAGCTGGGCAATCGTAATCAAAAATGACGTACTCTCTAGCAACCACAACACCGTTTAGTCGTCGCAGAAGCGCAGTGTGTTTATCAACACTTGCAGAGTTCGCGATTAGATATGCAGACGAGTCAAGTATTACTTCACCGAATGGTTCCAAGCCGGCTTGTCTCAAAGTATTACCTGTTGAAACTACGTCTGCAATTAGATCTGCGACACCAAGACTGACTGCTGTTTCAACAGCACCATCAAGGCGGATTACAGAAGCTTTGATGTTCTTATCCCTTAGGTAATCTTCAACAATGTTTCCGTAAGCAGTTGCCACTCTCTTTCCGGCAATCTGATCAATGGACTTGAATTCACCGATAACGCCAGCAAAAGTGAATGTAGATTGACCGAAGTTAAGATTCGCTACACGGACAGCGGTTGAGCGACTGTCCATCAACAGGTCAAGGCCTGTAATGCCTAGGTCAAGAGCACCTGTGCCAACATATGTGGCAATGTCTCTTGGTCTTAGGTAGAAGAACTCGATTTTGTTGTTTGAATCAACTACACGCAAGGTCTTGCTGTCTTTGCGGACAGCATATCCAGCTTCAGCAAGCATCTCTGTTGCAAATTCAGCAAGTATTCCCTTATTAGGGACAGCAACTCTGAGCATCGACATTAGAAACGCTCCTCTAGATCTGCAATAGAGAGGTCTTTAGCAACCATAAGCACCTGAAGGTGGTAGATGAGTTGACTGATCTCGAGGGCCAAATCTTCCTTTGATTGATACTCAGCAGCCATCCAAACTTCAGCAGCCTCTTCAACAACCTTCTTGCCAATGGCATGAACTCCTTGATCCAGGAGGTTGCGAGTATTGGATTCAACAGCTTGTGAGCTGGCTTTGGTTTGTATCTCAGCAAATAGAGATTCGAAGGTCTTCATTTAAGTATTTTACAAGTGAAACTAGAAAGAAGGAACAGCGGATTGAGCAGTACTGCGTAGTTGGTCAATCATTTCATTCCTGTCAGCGCTATTGAACACAGAGCTTCCTGCTACGAAAGTGTCCGCTCCAGCAGAAGCAGCCAATTCAATGGTGGCTAAATCTATGCCTCCATCTACCTGTATCCAAGTTGAAAGGCTCTTAGAGTCGACGAGCTTTCGAAGAGTGGAAATCTTCTCAAGAGCAGCTGGCATGAACGCTTGTCCCCCGAAGCCAGGCTCTACAGACATAACCAACACCTGATCAAAGTGCTCAAGAAGGTCTTCAATCTCAGAAACTGGTGTGTTCGGCTTGATAGATAGTCCAGCCCTAGAACCTGTGGCCCTGATTGCCTTAGCTGTTGCTACAGGATCAGAAGAAGCCTCGAAGTGAATTGTTGTTGAGAAAACGCCAGTTCCGGCATACAGCACAGCCCAATGTTCTGGATTCTCAATCATTAGGTGAACATCAAGCGGCAAAGAGCTGATCTCCTGCATTCTTTTGACCATTCCTAGACCAAAAGTCATGTTTGGCACAAAATGTCCATCCATGACATCTACGTGTATTCCATCGGCTGCCGAGATAGTTGAAAACTCGCTCTCGAAGTTGACGAAGTCAGCGCTAAGGATGCTCGGTTGAATTCTCATAGTCATGAGTTAAGCCTATTCCCTACTAGTCCTTGGTGAGCATGGCCATGAACATGCAATCTGTATTGTCACGATGGGTGTAAAGCTGAACTGTCTTACGCCCAGTAGGCAAAGTATTGTCCATAATCTTGCTGTTTAACTGGGTTGTAAGGTCTAAAACCTTTA
>JBIILH010000044.1:0-8204 GCA_044232765.1 Rhodoluna sp.
CTAGAAAGATTGGACCAGCTATTGCGGCTGGTTGCACCATGGTCGTAAAGCCAGCAGAACTTACTCCGCTAACCACCCTCCTTTTGATGAAGACTTTGGAAGAGGCTGGATTACCAGCTGGTGTAGTAAACATCATTACTACCAATACCTCAGCTACAACAAGTGCTCCGATTATTGCAGACCCAAGACTTCGCAAGATTACCTTTACTGGCTCTACTTCTGTTGGAGTTAGATTGCTTGAACAGTCTGCGAAGCAGGTTCTAAGAACGTCTATGGAGTTAGGTGGAAACGCACCATTCCTAGTCTTTGAAGATGCGGATATAGATGCAGCTGTTGAAGGTGCGATGATAGCTAAACTACGAAACATCGGTCAGGCCTGCACAGCAGCCAACAGATTCATTGTTCACGAGTCTCTCGCTGATGAGTTTGCCAACAAGATGGCAGCCAAGATGGAAGCTATGCCACTTGGAAGAGGAGTTGATCCTGAGACCAAGATTGGTCCAGTAATCAATGAGAAGGCGAGAGAAAATCTCAAGCGTCTTGTTGAGACAACAGTTTCTGAAGGTGGAAAGGTTGTAACTGGAGGAGCAGCACGCTCAGGCGAGGGCTACTTCTTTGAGCCAACTGTCTTAGTTGATGTGAAGCCAGGCTCAACGATTCTGAAAGAAGAAATCTTTGGTCCTGTTGCTCCGATAGTTAGATTCAAGGACGAGGACGAGGCCATTAGATTAGCTAATGACACTGAGTATGGTCTTGTTTCCTATGCATACACTCAAGATCTAAAGCGTGGAATCCGCCTGATTGAAAGATTAGACACAGGTATGACTGGGCTCAACACGGGCCTTGTTAGTAATGCTGCTGCCCCTTTCGGAGGTGTGAAACAATCAGGTTTGGGCCGCGAAGGCGGTCTGGAAGGAATTCACGAGTACTTGGAAACCAAGTACGTAATGATTCCTGACCCAAGTATCTAAACAAATAGGAAACCTTGTCCAATCACTCCCTAAAATTCAATAGCGGCCTCTCTTACTGGCTAAAGCTTTCAATTCCATTTATCATCGCCATCATTGCTTGTGTTCCAGCAATGAGGCTAGCTCTATCTGGATTAGCTTACGAGCCGGTGGAGGGCCTAGTTAGTTTCGGTATCGCAATCGTTGCAGCTGCTTTTGTTTTGGGTTGGATTGGTGAGGCCGCCGAACTAGATCTTTCTGGTGGTTTGGCAGTGAGCATCCTGGCTTTAGTTGCAATTCTTCCTGAGTACGTTGTTGAGATTTACTTCTCATATGCTGCAGGTACTGACCCATCGATGGTTGAGTATGCAACTGCCAACCTCACTGGAGCTAACAGAATTGTTCAAGGTTTTGGTTGGCCGATTGTTGCCTTCATTGCATTTTTCTCAGTAAAAGCAATTAAGGCAAGAAAAGCCGGCAACAAGCATCCATTTGCAATCAAACTAGAAAAAGACACCAGAGCAGACTTAGGTTTCCTCATCTTCGGATCAATTGTTATGTTGACTGTTCCAGTAATGGGTGGAATGCATCTCCTTATTGGAATCTTGCTAATCATCATTTATTGCGTTTACCTATGGAGAGTTTCAACTTCCGAAAGAGGCGAACCTGAGCTTGAAGGAACAGCAGCTCATGTTGGTGCCCTGCCTAAGTGGGTTAGAAGATCTTTCATTCTCGTGATGTTGGTTCTTGCCGCAACAGTCATCTTCATTAGTGCGAAGCCTTTTGGTGACAGCCTGGTCGAAGCAGGTGAGGCCTTGAACATAGATGAATACATCTTGGTTCAGTGGCTAGGCCCTATCGCTTCTGAAGCACCAGAGTTCACTCTCGCCTTCCTCTTTGCTGCTCGCGGTAAAGCGGTAGCAGCCCTAGCCATCCTGATCTCTAGCAAGCTGAATCAATGGACACTGTTGGCAGGCTCAATGCCTATTGCTTACGTAATTGGTGGGGGAGACAACGCAGCTCTGCCAATCGTTGGCCGTGGAGCATCAGAGCTTTGGTTGACTACTGCCCAAACACTTCTGGGTGTAGCGATTCTCCTCGCACTTCGTTGGGGAGCATTCTCAGCTGTCTTGATGTTCGGCCTGTTCCTTGTTTCTGTTATACCTGACCAGGAATACAGAAACATATTGGGTGCCATACACATGGCCATCGCCATCTTCTACTTCTATAAGAACAGGAAGCTAATCATTCCTACACTCAAGGCACCATTTAGGCAACCTAAGGAATAACCATGAGCAGAATCGGACTAATTGAAAAGCCAGCTCTTTGGGCGGCAACTCTAGGGCCAATAGTTACGTTTATCGGTTACACGATTGCAGGTGCAATGTGGGAAGGCTATGACGGAGTCAAGAAAACCATTAGCGACCTAGCTGCTGATGACTCACCAGTTCAACTCTTTATTTCGGCTGTATTCATTTTTGGTGCACTCTGCGACATCGTGATCTCCCACTATGCTAAAGCTTTTGCTACCGCAGGCCGAATTGTGATTCTTCTAATTGGTGTAGCAACTATTGGCTTGACCGTTTTTACAACTCCTGACCAAGAGAGTTACTCAGTTATGCATCGAGTATTTGCTATCTCTAGCTTCGTTCTTCTGTGTGTTTGGCCTCTATTCGCTATGCGTCGAGGTAAGGATGTTCCACCTTTACTCAGACCAGGGGCAGCTATCACGGGAGCACTAGTTATTGGAGCAATCTGTATTTGGTTCCTAAGCCTTTGGCAAGATCCGAACTCAACAATCACGGGTCTTGGAGAACGTATCGGGGTTGGAGCTCAAGGCTTGTATCCGATGATTGTTATCTGGCACAGCTACCTATGGCAGAAAAAGAACGCTCAAGAAAGAAACTAGTTCTTTATCGGGACTAAAGCCTTAAAGTCAGTTCTCTTTTCTTCGCTGTTCCATTCCAAAGTCCGTTCCAGACACACTGCATCAAGCATCTTTGAGCCAACACTTTCAATCTTTTCTTTAGTTGGTTTGAGGCCATCATTGCTGATGACAACACTTATAGTTTTTGAATCTTTCATAGATATTTCTCCATGTATGTTGGAAGCATTGCCATGACGCACGGCATTACTAATAACTTCCTTGAGGATTTCGTTCAAGATGTCGCTAGCAACCTGATCATTTTTTAGCACTTGATTAGCGAATGGCGTGAAGAAAACGTGAATATCGCAAATTCCACTCCACACCGACTTGATTTCAGTGATAGAAACATCTGCCGAATGCTGCGCAGATCGAGAATCCTTTAATGCATCCAGAGCTCTTTGAAGATCGCTTAGAATCTTGTCTTTCACCTGAGGAGTAATTTCTTCTGAAGCACTAGCCCTCATTGAAGCTGATGTTAGAGCTGGCTGAACAACTCCATGAACAATTAGATACCAGCCATGCCTAGCAAGCCAAGCTTTCTGCTCGAAAAGTTTGTTCTCTCTAGCTAACTCAGCAATAGCCACGTTTAATTCATCCTCAACGCTGGATTGACCTAGGTCAAGGATGTGTGCCTGAGACGCAGCGATGACAGACCAACCCTGCATTACTAGGAAGGTCGGGAGTAGTTCGGGGATTCCAGAATTATTGGGGATCTGATAAATCAATAAAAAGCCAGGTAAACCAGCAAAATATGCGATTACAGTTGTTGCAATAAATGCTTGAAGAACTGAGAGACTCCGCATCTTCAAAGTAGCGACTTTAATGATAGAGAGTGTTGCAACAAATGCTACGCACATGCCCACGATGTCTAGAAAGGTTGCGCTCGGGACAGTGAAAATAGCTGTGAAGAACATAACCATAGGCAGAGGAACAAAACTATTCCAGATGCGGAGAGATTTCGATAGGTCAACTCTAATTTCAGGTTCAACGCGATCGGGAGGCTTTGCAGCGGGCGACTTTGACAAGTTCAGCGCTTCCTGGGTTAAGCTCTCGTCAAAGGGTTTTAGTTCTGATCTAATGAACTCAATAATCTGACTTGCTAAAGAGACGATATCTTTGGATTGTTTTACTGCAACCTGAAGTTTCTCAAGTTGAGGAGCGAGCACGCTAAATGTGTTCAAAGAGGCTTCTCTGGTTTCGTCTTCAAGCTCTTCCAATGCTGCTTCTCTAAAGGAAAGTAACTCGGCTTCAACAGCCTGAAGTCTGGCTAGGTTTGACTCTCTTTGCAATCTGTTGCCCGCAACATTCGTGAAAAGTACTAAAAGTGACATGCCAAGAAAAACCCCACCGATGAATCGAAACGCAGGATCACCTTGATCGGAGATACCGAACAGCGGGCTCACGTAAAGCATGGAGAGATTTTTGATTCCAAAAAACAAAGATGAAATTGAAATGTTGAACCAAGGTTGAGGAGTTTGAGCAGCATTCAGTCTGCGTTTTAGCACGACTGCAGGTAAAAGAAGTATTGAAGCAATAAGCACCCCAAGAGCATTTGCAGGAACCCAAAGCCAGGTGTAGTTTCCAAGTCGAACTACGTCAAATGCGAAGCTAAGTAAAGCAATAAATGCCAGGGCGAAAGCAAAAAGCCCCGCCCCGAGTGCATTGGGATTACCTAGTCGAGTCCAGAATCTTCGTGAAGAAAAACTGAAATTCATCTAAGTCCCAATCGATAGGTTTGTCCCCTAAAGTCTAGTTTTCACGAAGAGATGAGGGCAAAACAACCTATCTAGGATCTCTCTGATTCGTCCTCATTTAGAGGCTCGATGAAATCCTCGTCTGCTTCTTCTAGGCCGGAAGTCAGGGAGATTCCTAGGATGTCTGCTGAAGAAGATGGTAGTTCTAGGTCTTCAACCTTGCTCAATGCCTTGTTCACAGCCCTAGTTCTTGTTCCTGCCTGGCTTACAGTCTTTTGAGCTGTTTCGAGCTGTCTAGCAAGAGTGTCCATGACAGTTGAGTACTTACCGAATTCGGTCTTCGCAGCACTAAGCACCTTCCAGACATCGGAAGCGCTCTTCTCAATTGCTAGAGTCTTGAAGCCCATCTGCAGGCTATTTAGAAGTGACATGAGGGTAGTAGGTCCAGTGACGAGCACTCGATAGGTGTTCTGAAGTTCGCTGGTTAGACCTGGACGTCTTACAACCTCAGCAAAGAGCCCTTCAGTTGGCAGATACATGATTGCAAAGTCGGTGCTGATTGGGACATGAAGATATTTATCTGAGATTAGCTTGGCCTGTGTCTTAATGGCCTTCTCGACTGCTTTCGATGCTGCTGCTACATCTTCAGCAGATCCACTCTCCTGAGCGTTCTGAAGTTTCTCGTAATCCTCTTGAGGGAACTTGCTGTCAATAGGAAGGTAGACGTATTCACCATCTGCTCGACCGGGTAGCTTGACTGCAAACTCAACTAGGTCGTTTGAGCCAGGTTTGATCTTCACATTCTTCTCATATTGACTTGGAGCTAGCACGTCCTCTAGCTGACGCTCAAGCTGGACCTCACCCCAACCTCCACGAGACTTGACGTTGGTAAGAACTTTTTGCAAACTGCCAACATCGTTAGCTAGTTTCTTCATTTCACCGACACCTCTGGCAACGGCTTCAAGGTTTTCGCTTACCAACTTGAATGATTCAGTTATTCGCTTCTCAAGAGTGCCCTGTAGTTTCTCGTCAACAGTCTCACGCATCTTCTCGAGCTTCTCTTCGTTGCCCTTACTCATCTTTTCGATTTCAGTCTGCATCGTAATCTGCAGTTCTTGCTGCTTCTTTGCATTTGAATCAGTTAGTTCAGCAATCTTGGTCTCTATGTTTTTAAGGGATTCGTTTAGGGACTTCTGTAATTCAATTCGAGAGTTACCAGCTTCATCCCGCTGAAGCTTGGCTGAGTTTTGTGAGGTTTCGCTGAAGGAGGTTAGACGCTTTTCAACAATGTCATGATTGGCTGCAATAGCTGATCGCAGTTCATCTCTGTGAACCTGGAGGTCCTTTGTAATGTCCATGGAAGCACCCGAGGATTTGCGGGTCAGTACCAGCACTGCCAGTCCAATAAGCCCTACTAGGTTGATCACTGCAATAAGCGTCAAGATGTCCATGGTCCTCCAGTTACTTGATTTATCTTTCTCTTAGAAGAATAAGTCTTACCAGTGACAAAAGATTCCCCAGAAACCGCTACTAATTGCAAATCAGGGCCAGCTGAATTCAGCTAGCCCTGATTTGGTAATGATTTAGAGGTTTAGAGTCTTGACTCGACCTTCGCCTTTGTAGCTTCAAAGCGTGTCTTAAGAAGCACGTATTCAGGCTTCCAAGGCTTTGCTGGACCTGCCCAGTGGATAATCTTAGGGCTGGCATTGAAGTCCTGAGAAGGAACGTGGTTCCACTCAGAATCAATCTCTAATACACGGTCTCTTGAGTAGATGTTGAAAACATCTTGGTCATTCATTCGACACTGCTCAACTAGATACATGTGCTCAGCGGTGAAGTTCTCGGCTCTCATGAGCTTTAGGTTTAGAACCAAGATACCTGCGTTGAATGTTCTAGAGGTTAGATCAGCCTTGTCGTGAAGACGCTTTCTAATATCCCATGCTTTCTCAGGAGCAAAGTGAAGAGTTGCTCTAGTGATTGGACGGATCATGTTAGCCCAAGTCTTTAGTCTGGTTCTCTTACCAGCGAAGACATTGTCGCCAAGGTTTAGATCGTAAAGCTCGCCAACATCACCTTGGATAAGAATGTCGATGTCTAGGTAAAGAACCTTGTCTAGGTTCTTTAACATCTCAGGCAAGAACAGTCTGTCCATCGTTGAAACAGAGATGTGTGAAAGAAGCGCAATGTCTTCTCCATAGTTAACTTCATCGAAGTTATAGAAGATGAAGTTAATCTGTGGGAATAGCTTGCCCATACGTTCACGGAAAGCTGCCCCTAGTCCACGAGTCATCACGTGAGCATTGATTTCTCGTTTGGTGTGGTCAACCAGTGACTGCAGAACAACAGGAATCATGTCTTCTAGGTTTTGATCAAGTGCAAGAGCAGTCTCAACAACGTTTTTACCTCTTGGGTTGTTGCCAACAGTAATCTTTGATGCTTCAAGAGCAGCAACAGCTGAAGGCACATCAATATTTGATGGAGTTACTGCACTGTATGTAGTTGCATACTTGTCAGCAAACTCAACTTCTGCCTGACAGATCTCAGCCCAAAGCTTACGGACTTCCTTCTCGTTCTTACCTTCAAGGATTGCCTTTAGGGTAACTTCTAGCTTGTCTTCTATACCGTTTCTGATCTTGTTGAAAGCTGTTTCATCAAGGTTGATTAGACCTTCGAAGCGAACGTCAGCTAGGTTCTTAGGCTTGAAATCTACTGGTAGTCCCATAGATCTAGCAGGTAGGTAGCAGTGCAGACGGCTAGTTGCAACCTCGCGGTAGTCAACATACTCAGATAGCATCACACGTGCATCTTCGATACCTTCAACAAGGTCGAAAGCTCTAACCTGTTCACCAACCTGGATGAACTGGTCGATTTTCCAACCTAAGTACTTCTTCTCATCAATCTTGGTCTCAACCTGAGCAAGCTTCTTCTTAGTTGTGCCTGTAGCAGGAGGTAGCACCTGACCAACTGTTGTTGTTACACAGCCAGAGAAGAATGCCTTAATACCGAAGTCACGTAGACGATACAAAGTAGTCCAGTCGCGGCAACCAATAGGTTCAATTCTCTTGAGCTCTGTGACAACCTCAGGGGTTAGAACATCTGGGTCTTGGATGTGGAAAGAGATCATTAGCGGTAGTACGTTCTTCGGGTACGGGAAGTCAACTGGACCCTTGAAGTTTCTGTGCATGAACCAACCATTTGAGATTAGCCAGGTGTTCTCTGGGTACTCTCTACCGCTTGAGAAGTCTCTATCGATAGCTACAGGCTGAACCTTTGCAGCGTGAGTGGTGATCTGACGGTGTGGTTGAATCTCTTTCTTTAGAGAGTTCAAGTAGTTAGAAAGCTTTGTGTTACCCACATAGTCAATGTTCTGGAATCGTAGCAGGTTAGATAGAGCAGCAAGAGTCTGCACAAAGTCTCCACGGTTACGTGAAGTGCGTGACTTGTCTAGAAGCTTGTAGTCCATTACTGCGATGTTGATTGTGTCAGGAAGTGACTTAACTTCTGGTTCATTGTGGTTTAGCTGAACGTTGAACCATTCAATGTTTTCGCGGTCTTCATCTGTTAGAGCAGCCATCAGTGCTTTGTCGGCATAGATGATGTTGGTTTCTTCACGAAGAAGTTCAACCTGAGTGTATT
>JBIILH010000122.1:0-2657 GCA_044232765.1 Rhodoluna sp.
TGGAAGTCTGGAGAATCCATATCTGAAGAACACTGTCATTGACTCATCTAGGGTCTGGTCCTCTTTGACAGTTGCCATGTCAATTCTTGGCACCATGATCTCTCGTGAAATAGTTTCAGAAAGTTCTTCAACTGACTCAATTAGTTCCGCTTCAAACTCTTCAGTTTCCTCAGTTGGAAGACTAAGTGGGGTGAAGAGGATGTTGATTGACTTGATTACTGGAGCAAGTAGCTTCAATACCTTGAGACCGAATGGACTCTTGCCAATTGATCGACCGACAAGCTGAAGAGTGAAAACCAAACCAATAACTATGAGAACTGAAAGGATCGCTACCAACCACCAAGGGAATCTTCCGGGGGTAAAGGACTGGCTAACCACAATTCCAAATAGGCCGACAAACACTAGTCGAGCAAAAGATATGCCATCGGTTGAGCGGCTATCTTCATCATTCAGCCTGATTGCTGTTTCAGCAATTGCTAATAGGTAGGCACAACTTGCCAATATCAAGGCAATAAAGATTGCAAGGAACAGCATTTAGACACCAACACTTTCTAGGTATTCCGAGACAATCTCTTGCTGCAGGGCAAACATCTCTATCTCATCCTGCTTTTCAGCATGGTCATAACCAAGAAGATGAAGAATTGAGTGAGCAACAAGGATGAGTGTCTCCTGCAGATCTGAATGCTTGGCCACTGCTGCCTGACGAGCAGCAACCTGAGGACAAAGAACAATCATGCCTAGATGTCCTGCTGGCGTCTTCTCGCTTGGTTTACCTGGTCTAAGCCCATCTATTGGTTGGGATAGAACGTCAGTAGATCCACTCTCCTGCATCCAGTCAAGGTGATATGCCTCCATGACAACCTCGTTGACTAGAAGAATCTCAACATCAGCTGCTGAGTCAATGTGCATCTTTTCTAAAGCAAACTCAGCTAAGCCCAGAATGTGCTCTAGAGGAGCCTCCACTCCAGATTCGTTCTCTATCTCAATACTCATCGGTTCTTACTCGGCAATCCCTTTGACTTTGCTGCCTTCTCTTCGAACTTTGAGTAGGCGTCAACAATCTTTCCAACCAGTGAATGTCTAACAACATCTGTTGAATCAAGAACACAGAAAGCCATGTCATCAACATCGCTAAGGATGTTTTTAGCAATCTTCAAACCTGACGTGCCACCTGGTAAGTCAATCTGAGTTACGTCTCCGGTAACAATCATCTTGGAGTTGAAACCTAAACGAGTAAGAAACATCTTCATCTGCTCTGGTGTTGTGTTCTGAGCTTCATCAAGGATGATGAATGAATCATTGAGAGTTCTACCTCGCATGTATGCAAGAGGCGCAACTTCGATAGCTCCAGTTGCCATAAGCTTTGGAACTGTCTCAGGATCCATCATGTCGTGCAGAGCATCAAACAACGGTCTTAGATAAGGATCAATCTTGTCGCTAAGTGTGCCAGGCAAGAAACCTAAACGCTCTCCTGCTTCAACTGCAGGTCTAGTTAAGATAATGCGACTGACTTCTTTTCTCTGCAGCGCTTGAACAGCTTTAGCCATAGCCAAGTAAGTCTTACCTGTTCCAGCAGGTCCGATGCCGAAAACAATAGTGTTCTGGTCAATAGCGTCAACATAGTTCTTTTGGTTAACAGTCTTCGGTCTAATGTTCTTGCCACGAGCTGAGATGATGCTTTGACTTAGCATCTGTGCTGGAGAAACCTGTTGGTCAATCATCTTTGCAGATCTTGCAATATCAGCAGGAGCAATGACGAGACCAGCTTCAACCAACTTGATTGATTCATCAATAAGTTTCTTAGCAGCGAAGCAATCTTGCTCCTTGCCTGAAATGCTAACCACGTTGCCTCGAACAAGGACAGAAACTTCAGGATGAATTGCTTCAATAGATTTCAGCAGTTGGTCTTCTGTGCCAAAGACAGAAATGAGGTTTGGAAGATTGATTGAAAACTCGAGCTTGGTGTCTTGAGGCTTAGGTTCGTTTGACACTAAGACCTCGGAGTTCTGCTAGTTATGTGACCATGGGCATGGAAAACAGTTTGACCGGCTTCTGCTCCAGTATTGAATTGCAGCCTGAATGAACCAGTTGAAGTTAGCTCTGCCACCTTCACACCAAGTTGAATGAGATCAGCTAAGACTTCAGTGTCAGCAACAGCCAATTCAGCCACATCTCTATAGTGAACTCGAGGAACAACCAGTACATGGACAGGCTGGGCTGGGTTAATGTCTTTGAAGGCAACAGCGTGCTCTGATTCAGCTACGAATGTTGCAGGGATTTCTCCCGAGGTAATCTTGCAGAAAATGCAATCCAATGAAACTCCTTATTTCTCTAATTCTAAGGTTGACCTAGACATTGCCCAACATAAGAGCGGCAATTAGTGCAGGTCCGGCTGTAGATGTTCGAAGGACATTGGCCCCAAGGCTAACTAGCTTCGCTCCAGCAGCCTGAAAAGCGTCTAGTTCACTCCGCTCAATTCCACCCTCTGGTCCGACTACTAGAGCAAGTGTGCCTGAAGCAGGAATGCCAGCTCCAGCAACAGTTGCTGTAGCTGAAGTATCGAGAACAAGCACTAGGTCAAAGTTAGAAACAATTTCCGCTAACTCCTTGGTATCAACAATGTTCTCTACCTCGGGTGTGTAGGCACGAAGGCTCTG
>JBIILH010000123.1:0-2646 GCA_044232765.1 Rhodoluna sp.
GCCTCTCTTGCTATCAAGTACTTGGTTGAGCAGATCATCATCGGTGTTCTATTGAACGTTCTGGTAATCGGTGTTACTAACTTCTTGTATTCAGCATGGGTAGATGATGACAGCATCAACCTAAACTTCCCTGGCACTTTTGAGAAGCTACCTATTCCATTGCTGTCAGAGATTCCAGTTCTTGGACAGGTCTTGTTCAACAACAGAATCACTGTTTATCTGATGTTTATTCTTGTTCCACTGCTTTGGTATGTATTGTTCAGAACCAAGCTGGGGCTAAGAGCTCGTGCCGTAGGAGAACACCCGCTAGCTGCTGACACAGTAGGTATCAATGTCGCTAGAACTAGATTCTGGTGGGTAACAATTGGTGGAGCGGTAGCAGGTCTAGGTGGAGCAGCACTGACAATTGGAAACGTAGGTTCCTTCGGACGTGAAATGTCAGCAGGTCTTGGATTCATTGCTCTGGCAGTTGTGATCCTTGGACGCTGGCAGCCAATCTACGTGACCCTTGGAGCATTGCTCTTTGGTTTCACAATCATCTTGAAGGTATGGGCTAACCAGGTATCTCCTGGTATTCCAGTGGACTTCATCACTATGGTTCCTTACCTTGTAACTCTGGTAGCTGTTGCTGGATTTGCTGGAAGAGTGAAACCACCGGCAGCTTCCGGTCAACCTTACGTAAAGGGCTAAAGATGAGCCAAGAGATCAACTGGAACGAGTTGAAGGATGCAGCGATAGCTGCAATGAAGAAGGCTTATGCTCCTTATAGCCACTATCCAGTAGGAGCAGCTGCTCTAGTTGATGATGGTCGAATTGTTTCTGGCTGCAATGTTGAAAATGCGAGCTACGGTGTTGGACTATGTGCTGAGTGTGGTTTGGTTAGCAACCTGAGCATGACTGGTGGCGGCAAACTAGTTGCCTTCTACTGTGTTGATGGAGCAGAGAACATCTTGATGCCTTGCGGTAGATGCCGTCAGTTATTGTTTGAACACTCTACTGAGGGAATGCTTCTGCAGACAGTTTCAGGTATCAAAACAATCGATCAGGTACTTCCGGATGCTTTTGGTCCTCGTGATTTAGCCGAAGGTTTCGGCGCTGATGAAAGAAACTAGGGATTAATTGTCTAAAGAATTTTCCGCTGTTGAACTAATTGTTGCTAAGCGAGAGAAACAAGAACTATCTACTGAGCAGATCAACTGGTTGGTAGCTAACTACACAGCAGGTGTTGTCGCTGATGAGCAGATGTCGGCAATGGCTATGGCTATCTTGCTGAATGGCATGAACAGAAGAGAAATCAGAGATCTGACTCTAGCCATGATTGCCTCTGGGGAAAGATTAGATTTCAGCTCTCTTACTGTTCCAACTGCAGACAAGCATTCAACCGGTGGTGTTGGTGACAAGATCACTTTGATGCTTGCTCCATTGGTAGCAGTCTTTGGTGTTGCTGTTCCTCAGCTAAGTGGTCGTGGCCTTGGTCACACAGGTGGAACTCTAGACAAGCTAGAAGCTATTCCAGGCTGGCAGGCATCTATCACTAATCAGCAGATGCACGATCAGCTAGAGAGGGTTAATGCTGTTATATGTGCTGCTGGAGCAGGACTAGCACCAGCTGATAAGAAGCTTTATGCACTTAGAGATGTAACCGGAACTGTTGAAGCCATTCCTCTTATCGCTAGCTCAATCATGAGCAAGAAGATTGCTGAGGGAACCTCTGCTCTTGTTCTAGACGTCAAGGTTGGTTCAGGTGCTTTCATGAAGACACTTGAAAGAGCTCAGGAACTAGCTCAGGTACTTACTCAACTGGGTGCAGATGCTGGAGTGAAGACCAGCGCTTTGCTTACAGACATGTCCACACCACTTGGTCGTAAGGTCGGTAACGCTCTAGAAGTAGATGAAGCAGTTGAAGTTCTCTCTGGTGGAGGATCTCAAGACCTTATCGATATCACTGTTGAACTAGCCAGAGAGATGCTTCGTCTTTCAGGTAAGACAGATGTTGATGTTGCAGCTGCTTTGAATGATGGTCGTGCCATGGACAAGTGGAACGAAATGATTAGGGCTCAGCATGGAGACCCAATGGCAAAACTTCAGGTTGCTAAGCATGAGCACACTATCTTGGCTGAAAGCTCAGGCTTCGTGAATGAGTTAGATGCTCTTGCAGTTGGTACTGGATCTTGGCGTTTAGGGGCAGGTAGAGCTCGTAAAGAAGATCCAGTTCAGTTTGGAGCAGGAATCATTCTTCACGCTAAGCGTGGAGAGAAGATTGAAAGGGGTGCTCCGCTTATGACCCTTTACACAGACGAGCCAGAACGTTTTGATAGAGCGGTTGAAGCTCTATCTGGTGGCATCAAGATTGAGAGTGAACTCTCAACTAGTTTCACACCGCTTATCCTTGACCGTATCAACGCATAAAGAGAAATGAAGAATGTCTAAACTAAATATCCAAGCTCTGCCAAAGGTTTCACTACACGATCACCTAGATGGTGGTCTTCGCCCACAAACAATCATTGATTTGGCTAAAGAGATTGGCCACGAACTTCCTGCAAACAATGCAAGAGATCTTCGTGACTGGTTCCTAGAATCTTGTGATTCAGGTTCATTGCCTAGATACCTAGAGACATTCGTACACACCTGTGCTGTTATGCAGAC
>JBIILH010000045.1:0-8137 GCA_044232765.1 Rhodoluna sp.
GGCGCTGCAGTCAAGAGTCGGGCCTTTAGCTCAGTTGGTAGAGCGCCACGCTTACACCGTGGATGTCATCGGTTCGAGCCCGGTAGGGCCCACTTTTCGACTACCTCCACCTAGAGGCATGAGTTAAGACTCGCGGTAAGATTTGCCTATGGATTCCAGCAACTTTCAGCCACCTGTGCGACGTTCCCTATCTAATGAGGAACTAGAAGCACGAGTTAATCAAGCCATGTCCTCACACTCAGGTGTAGAGGCTGTAATGGAGCTACTTGTAGCCCAAGAAGCCCTCAGAGTTGAAGAAGACCGCCAAGAGCAGCTTTGGATCGATAGCATGCGTCAGAATGGCTCTCCGGAGGCCCAAGCAGCTCTGAACTCATTTCTAGGAATTGCTGCACCAGCTCCGGTTGCGGAGCCAGTTGCTCCAGTAGAACCTCCTTACGTTGAACCAGTTCAGGTTGTCGAGATCGCTCCTGTTGTTGAAACCCCAGTCGCAGAGGCCCCAGTTCAGCCCGAACCTCCAAAAGCTCCACCAGTCTTCACTTGGCTGAACCCAGCTCCGCCAACACCTGTTGCTAAGCCAGAAGTTGTAGAAGAAGTTATTGCTAAGCCAGAAGTAGTTGAGGAAGTTGTTGAAGAAGCCATTGTTGAACCAATTGAGCCAGAGCAGCCAAGCACTTTCTCTTGGTTCACCAAAACTGAAGAGCCAGAAGTTGAGCCTGAAGAAGTTTTAGTTGAAGAGACAATCGTTGAGATTGTTGAAGTTTTACCTGAAGAAGAACTTGCTCCTATCGGTTCAGAATCAGAAACAGAGTTTGAAATGCTTCTAGCTGCAGCTGCTGCAGAAGAAGAACTAACTGCACTTGAAGAATCTGAGAAGAAGTCAGTTGCAACTCTTGTTGCTACTGAAAGTAATGTTCTAATTCCTTCAGACGAGCACCGCAATCGTGAACCTCTCTCACAGTTGTTAGTTTGGCTTGGAGCTTCGGCAACAATCGTTCCGGTTCTTCTGGTTTGGCTACTTATCAGTCTTGGACTAAATGCAACTGCAATTACTGTTTCACTTGTTGGTGGTTATCTAGTTTCTGGGCTGCTAATTGCAGTAGCAGCAATAGCTGGAAAGAGAAGTGGTTTATCAACAGCTACTATTTCTAGATCTGTCTTTGGTGTTTGGGGTAATTCAATTCCTCTAACAATTAGTTTTGTTAGCCGAGTTGCAGTTGCAGCAATCCTGGTTTCTATCTTTACCTTCTTCATGAACCAACTTGGTGTTATGCAGGAAGTGTTTGCAACTGTTCTTTTGAATGTTGCGGGAATTGAATTCACCTTAGGATTTGTTTTCCAGATCGCATTTGTTCTTGCCGCAGCGACAGTTGCAATATTCCGTGGAACACTTGGCCGAACAGTTCAAGCGCTGATTAGCCTTGTTGGATTCATTGTGTTCGCAGAGAGCTTCGCAGCTCTCGCTGGTCAAAGTGTTAGCTTCACAGCGGTTGGGCCTTCAGAGCTTATTTCCCTTACAGGCTTAGCTGGATTTGCACTGGTTGTAATGGTCAACCTCACTCTTTGGTTCGCACTAGCTCCAAACATCTCGAAGGCCATTCCTATGAGCGTCCGCGGTATCAAGGTCTTCTCAGCCGTCCTGGTTGCTAACTTTGCTATTCCAGCTATTGTCGGAGTTCTAGCTGTTCTATGGCTCGGATCTTTGAGCACTCTTGCAGCTACTGCTTCTTTGAGCCCTCAGCAGGTGCTTGAGGTATTGCCAACATGGGCTCAGGGAACTCTTACTGCAGGAGCAGCTCTAACCATTTTCTTCGCAACAATCTTGAGCTTGAGAACTGCTGCACTTGACTACGTATCGTTGTTTAGAACAAAGTCGAGAGTGACAGGTCTAGTGCTAACTGTTGTTGCCACCGTTCTACTTCTTGCATTGTTTGCTCAGCAACCAGAGAGCCAGCAAGTTACTTACCTAAGCAACCTGTTTGTTCTAGTTGCTGCCGTATCAGCTGGTTGGATTGGAATCTTTGCAGCTGATGTTGCAATTAGAAGACAGGCTTACCACGAGCTATCTCTTTCACGTTCTTACGGTCTTTACAAGAAGTTCAACATCCTTGCACTAATCACCTGGGTGTTGACATTGGCTCTAGCAGTTGCCTTGATTCCTGTGACCTTGTTCGGATTTGATTTCATGGGCTTTGCTCTTCCTTATCTTGGCCTAGAAGCAAACATCGGTAGCGCTGCTATTGGGTTCCTAGCGACGCTAACTTTTGGAATGCTCATTACTTTCGCTATTCGCATTCCTCAGATCAGAAAGCAGGAACGCGAAGTTCTTGAACTGGAAGCTAGACGCGATCAGCTGAACGATATCTTTGTTGGCAACGAGTAATGTCAGTTTCGCTAATTTCCGCCATAGATGTATTTGAAGAGCTATGGCCAACACATCTTGCTGAAGAATGGGATGTAGTTGGTTTAGTTACAGGCTCACCTGCACAGAAAATCAAAAAAGTTTTGCTAACCGTTGATGTCACCTCAGAAGTGGTTGAGCATGCAAAAGAAGTTGGTGCAGATCTAATCTTTGCTCATCACCCAATGCTGCTTAGGGGAGTGACTTCTATTGCTGAAGACACAGCTAAGGGCAACGTATTTGCAGAGTTAGTTAGATCAAACATTGCTGTTTACTCAGCGCATACCAACGCAGACTCAGTTGAATCTGGCACATCTGCTGTTATAGCCAGGGCTTTAGGTCTAACAGATAGTAGACCACTGCAACCGCTAACCAACACCCAACAGGGTATTGGTCAGATTGGTAACTTGAAATCACCTATAACATTGGGCGAACTTGCCAATAGGTTGAATGAGATTCTTCCACCAACTGCCACTGGTGTAAGAGTTGCAGGAGATTTCGATAGAGAAGTAACAAACATTGCTCTTTGTGCTGGAGCAGGAGACTCATACTCGCTAATGGCATTAGATCAGGGTGCAGAAGTGTTTATCACTTCAGATCTCAAGCATCACAATTCTCAAGAGATTCTGGAACTAGCAAAAGCTCGCGGTGTTGAGTTTGCTTTGATTGACATCTCGCACTGGGCGGCAGAGTTTGTTTGGCTAGAGAGCGCTAAGTCAGAACTTGAACAGAAGTTGCCTGAAGTTAGTTTTGAAGTCTGTGACATAAGAACAGATGTTTTTGATTTCCTAATGAACAAACAGAGAGATTCCCAATGAAGTTAGATAAGCCAGGTCAATCCGCTCTGTTGAAATTATCCGAAGTCGATATCAACATCGAGAGAATCAAGAACGAAATCTCTAAGGCTATTAATTCTGCTGAATTAACTGCCAAGTCCGCAGAGTTATCTGAATACTCAGGTGAAGTAATTGTTGCTCGCACAAACTTTGAGAACCTAAACATGGAATCTCGTAAGGCCGATGACAACCTACACATGGTTGAAGATCGTCTTGCTCGTGACCTCGGGAGACTAAATTCAACCTCATCACCTAAGGATGCTCAGGCTATTCAGTCCGAAGTCGAGTCCCTCACTCTTCGCAAAGAAGAGTTAGAAGAAGTTGAACTTGAAATCCTTGACCGATTAGAAGCTGCAAAGCAAGAGCTAGATGCCATCTCACTAAAGCGTGAGAACGCAGCCAAGGAAATCGAAGAACTCCGCGAGAAGATTCAGGTTCAAGTAGATGAACTCAAGAGCCAAGGACGCAAACTAGTGGCGGATAGAGAGATTCTCGTCTCTAAAATCCCTACAGAAGTTTTAGAGAAGTATAAGTTCCTAGCTGCCAAGCAGGTTGCTGTTGGTAAAGTTGAATCAAGATCCTGCACCGCATGTCACATGGGACTAACTGCCAACACAATTGATTCCCTTGCTGGGTTACCTGAAGATGAAGTAGGCAACTGCCCTGAATGTTTAGCGATGATAGTTCGATGAGCAAACTTGTCATTATCGAAGCAGATGGTGGTTCTAGAGGAAATCCAGGACCAGCTGGTTCTGGTGCAGTTCTAATCGATGCTCAGACTGGAAGCGTATTAGCTGAGATAGCAATGTTCATCGGAGTTGCTACCAACAATGTTGCCGAATACAGAGCAGTGCTAGCAGCAGTAGATGTTGCTAATGAGATTGCTCCAGATGCTGAACTTCTGGTGCGTATGGACAGCAAGCTTGTAGTGGAACAAATGTCTGGTCGTTGGAAAGTAAAGAACGAAGGCATGCAAGATCTCTTCCAATCAATGCAACAAAGCATTGGCACAAGAAAGATCTCTTTTGAATGGATTCCTAGAGAGCAAAACGGCAAAGCTGATGCTCTAGCTAATGAAGCCATGGATGCTGAGAAGAGCGTTGTTAGAAAGTATGTCGGTTCTGCCGACACATCAACAATTAGCGTTGTTACATCATCATCCAAAGTCGTCGCAGCAGATCTTGAATACAACCCAGAGCTTCCTAGCTCTGTGAGGGCACCTAGAAACATCTCTAAGAAACTAACGACCATCATTTTGGTTCGTCACGGTAGAACCATTCTCACTGAGAGCCATCGCATTTCTGGTCGAGGGGGAGAAGACCCTCAACTATCTGAAGCTGGTATCGAAGATGCCCAAGCTGTTGCTGAAGAACTCACTAAAGTAAGCCACTCTGGTCCTTATGCCAAGGTTCTAAAGCCAAGTGTTGTCGTGAGTTCGCCTATTGCTAGAACTAGAGAAACTGCGGCCATCGTTGCCACCAGACTAGGTATCCCAGTTGAGATCAATGAAGACATTGCTGAAATTTCTTTCGGTGAATGGGATGGACACACCAATCAAGAAGTAGCAGAGAACTGGCCTGATGACTATGAACAGTGGCGTGGAGATGTAAAGATCTCACCTCCAGGAGGAGAATCTCTAGAAGAATTCGATGTTCGAGTTCAAAACGGCTTAGCTGACATTCTGGAGAAGTACGAAGGACAGACTGTAATTGTCGTATCCCACGTAATGCCAATCCGTGGTTTTCTAAAGAGTGCTCTTCAAGCAGGCTGGCCTGCTTACTGGAGAACCAGTGTTGCTCCATGCTCTATGAGCATTATCCGATTCTGGGGTAATGAAGCAGCCGAGATCACGGTAGTCAACCAAACCAATCACCTCTAAGGGTTTGCCTCTAAGGCCTTCTCTATTACTCTTATTGAGGAAGGGTCGGCTAGACGGTCGCGGTAACGCTTGTCGTTAACGAGGAACGTCCGGGCTCCAAATAGCAGAGTGGTGGGTAACACCCACTCGGTGTAAACCGCAAGAAAGTGCAACAGAGAGTAGACCGCCACGTAAGTGGTAAGGGTGAAACGGTGGTGTAAGAGACCACCAGCGATTTAGGTAACTAAGTCGGCTATGTAAACCTCGCTCGGAGCAAGGTCATACAGAAGGCGTTTGAGAGCAGCTAGTTCAAGTCTTCGGGTAGACCGCTTGATGGCATTGGTAACAATGTCGCTAGATAGATGGCCGTCACCGCAAGGTACAGAACCCGGCGTATCGGCCGACCCCTCCACTATTCAATAGTGTTCTTTTTAGCCCAGTGGGCTGCACCAAGAATTCCAGCACTATTTCTGTTTGTAGCTGGAACAATCTTGGTCTTTAGCTTAAGAAGAGGCAGGAACATTTCGTGTTCCTTTGAAACTCCGCCACCTACGATAAATAGATCTGGAGTTAGATAAGCCTCTAGCTTGGAGTAGTACTTCTGCAAACGCTTAGCCCACTGCTCCCAAGTAAGTTCTTCTCGTTCTTTGGCTGAATAGGCTGCCTTTGACTCGTAATCAACTCCATCAATTTCTAGATGACCTAATTCAGCATTAGGAATTAGTTTGCCGTTGTAGATAAGTGCTGTTCCAATACCTGTTCCTAGTGTTGTGACAACAACCAGACCTTTAACATTCTTGGCTGCACCAAACTTAGCTTCAGCCAAACCAGCAGCATCAGCATCATTTAGAACATGTACGGTTCGCTTCAGTTCCTTTTCAAAAAGACGATCAGCATCTAAGTCAATCCAGTCTTTGGAGACGTTTGCTGCAGATTTAGTAACACCAGCTTTTACTACCGCTGGGAAACATATACCAACCGGTAAACCTTCTGCTTTAGGAAGATTGGCGATGAGGTCTTTCAAAGTGTTCGCAATAGCCTTAGGAGTGCCGCCTTCAGGTGTTTCATATCGAAGACGCTCACTGAGTAGCTTTCCTGACTTCACATCAACTAAAGCACCTTTGATGCCGGTTCCACCGATGTCTATTCCGATAGCTCTTCTTGCCATTATTTCTCCTTAAGCCAATGTCAATATGTCGGCACCTGTTTCGGTGACAACCAGTGTGTGCTCAAACTGAGCGGTAATACTTTTATCTTTGGTAACAACAGTCCAACCATCGGCCCACATATCCCAATGGTATGTGCCAAGAGTGAGCATCGGTTCAATAGTGAAGACCATTCCAACTTGCATTTCATCTGAATACTTTGGAGCTGAATCGTAGTGAGGAATGATTAGTCCGCTGTGAAAAGCTTCGCCAATACCGTGGCCGGTAAAATCTCTAACCACTCCGTAGTTGAATCTCTTGGCGTAAGACTCAATTGCTCGACCAATTAGGTTTACTGATCTCCCTGGAGCAACAACAGCGATACCTCTAGCCAGAGCCTCACGAGTTCTTTCCACTAGCTCAGCAACCTTAGGCTTTACTTCTCCAACCAGGAATGTCTGGTTGCTATCGCCATGAAAGCCATCGATGTATGCGGTGATGTCTATGTTGAGGATGTCCCCGTCTTCAAGAACGGTGTCATCAGGAATGCCATGGCAGATGACTTCGTTTAGTGAAGAACAAATAGATTTTGGGTAACCCCTGTAGCCAAGAGTGGAAGGGTATGCACCGTTCTCAATAAGGAAGTTGTGAGCAATCTTGTCTAATTCGTCTGTTGTGATTCCAGGCTTAGCATTCTGACCGACGAGTTCGATAGCCTGTGCTGCTATTTTTCCTGAGTGCCTAATCTTCTCAATTTGCTCTGGGGTCTTGATGTTTGAACCAGTGAATTTAGAGGGGACTGCTTTTCCAACGTACTCAGGTCTTGGGATGGAAGCTGGAACATCTAGTTTTGGGCTTATGCGACCAGGAATGAGGTTTCCAGTTTTCGCATCTCTAGGCATAGTTCCATACTAGATACCTAGGCTCTGTATGCTCAGAAGTGAAACGCAAGAGGAGCAAACAAATTAGCGAAGAGCACAAGACCGAATACTGGTTCAACACCAAAACAATGAGTGTTGAAGTAGGTATGCAAGCCCTAGCCCTCTATCGCATAGGACCATTTGAAACTAGGGAAGATGCCGAGAATGCTCTTGAGATTCTAAAGAGTCGATCTGAAACTTGGTCCGAAGAAGACGAGCAAGACAAGGACTAATTTGTCCTAGTTACGCTGAATCTCTTTACTTGTGTGAATGTTCTTCAGCTGGGAAGACGGAGTCTGCTACTTCTTGACGATATGCAGAAGCTGCTTCTAGCAGAGTAGATCTAAGGTTGGCGTACTGCTTCACAAACTTTCTAGCCTTACCTGGGTAAAGGCCAGCAAAATCTGTCCAGACCAGAATCTGACCATCTGTTCCATTTCCTGCACCGATACCGATAGTTGGTATCTCGAGTAGCTTGGTAACTTCACTTGCCAAAGCTGCTGGTACTAATTCAAGTACAACGCTGAACGCTCCAGCAGCTTGAACGGCAAGTGCATCATCAATTAGAACTTGAGCTGAGTCGCCTCTACCTTGAACCTTTGCTCCACTCAGTGAGTGAACTGATTGGGGAGTGAAGCCGATGTGGGCCATAACCGGAATACCTGCTGTGACTAATGCTTCAATCTGATCAACACTTCTAATGCCACCTTCCAGCTTCACAGCACTTGCACCAGTTAGTTTCATGATCTTTATGGCATTCTCTAAAGCTTGCGCAGGGCCTTCTTCATAGCTACCAAAAGGCATGTCAACTACAACTAGTGCTCGCTTAGCAGCTCTACTCACTGCTCTTCCGAAAGGAATCATTTCATCTACTGTGATTGGCAAAGTCGTTTCGTAGCCAAGTACGTTATCTGCTGCTGAGTCTCCAACTAGCAAGACATCTATACCTGCTTCATCAAAGATGCCGCTGGTTAGTGAGT
>JBIILH010000004.1:0-24098 GCA_044232765.1 Rhodoluna sp.
TGAGCATCCTCAGTGATGATGCTCTCGGTGTGAGCGGTTGAATACTTCTTGATGTGATCTAGAGCTTCTTCAAGACTGTTTACTACCTTCACCGAAAGATCAAGGGAATAGTATTCGGTGGACCAGTCAGCTTCCACAGCTTCAACAGCATCAGGGAATACCCTTCTGACTCGCTCATCACCGTGAATAACTACTCCGTTAGATGCAAGTTTCTCTAGAACAGGAACTAATACTCGATCAACTGCATCTGTGTGAACTAGAAGGGTTTCTAGAGCATTACATACAGATGGTCTTTGAACCTTTGCGTTGTTTACGATCTCAAGTGCGTAATCAAGTCTTGCTGTTGCATCTAGGAAGATGTGAACAACACCATCGCCTGTTTGGATAACAGGCACTCTAGATTCCTGAACTACAGTCTGAATGAGATTGGCTGATCCTCTAGGAATAAGAACATCAATCAAGCCAGTTGCTTTCATCATCGCTTCAGCACCTTCACGACCATACTCGTCAACGCTCTGAATAGCTTCAGGGTTGTGGTTGTTGGTTGTGAAAGCTTCTCTCAGGATTGAGACAAGAACCTTGTTTGTGTTCTCAGCCATAGAGCCGCCACGAAGAATAATTGCGTTACCGGTCTTGATTGCCATGCCAGCAATATCGATTGTCACGTTCGGTCTTGCTTCATAGATAGCACCGATAAGACCAAATGGAACCCTAACCTCTTTGATGCTTAGGCCATTAGGTCTTGTAATGTCTCTAACTTGTTCACCGATTGGGTCATTCAAAGCAATCAGCTCTGCAAGAGCAAACTTTAGTGAATCAATACGTTCAACACTTAGAGCCAAGCGATCTTGAAGAGACTGTGTAACACCAGACTCTTTAGCAATCTTTAGATCTAGGTGGTTAGCAACAAGAATCTCTTCTGATCTAGAAGTTAGAAGAACCGAAACAGTCTTTAGAATCTCATTCTTCTGGTCAGTTGTTAGAAGCCCAAGAGCAGAAGATGCTGCTTTGGCTTTTCTAATCACGTCAAGTGCACTCACTTTGTTTCCTTTGCTTGGAACCAGGTACCAACTCTGTCACCTTCAAGAACTGAAGAAGCGTTGTCGATTGAAGTTAGTAATACTGTAATGCCATGCTCTCTTGCATACTTGGCAGCTTCAAGCTTGGTCTCTGCTCCACCGGTACCAACCGTTGATGCACTGCCACCAATCTTGATAGTTGAAAGATCATCCTCAGGCTCAACCCATTCAATCTTCTGAGAACCAGTCTCTGTTGGAGGCCTGTCGTACAGAGCATCAACATCGCTGAGAAGAATAAGTGCATCTGCTTTCACCAGCACAGCCACCAAAGAAGCAAGCTTGTCGTTATCTCCGAAGGCAATTTCTTGGGTAGCAACAGTGTCGTTCTCATTCACGATAGGGACCACTTTTAGTTCCAGCAATCTGTCGATTGCCTTACTTGCGTTCTCGCTAGTTTCAGCTTGCTCAAAGTCGCCTGCGGTAAGTAGAACTTGACCAGCAACGATGTTGAATCGCTCAAGGCTGGTTTCGTATCTACCCATAAGTTTGCTTTGACCAACAGAGGCTAGAGCCTGCTTAGTAGCAAGGTCAGTTGGCTTCTCAGTGAAGTTTAGAAGTGGAAGGCCTGTAGCAATAGCTCCTGAGGTAACGAGAACAATCTCTTGACCGTTTGCTGTTGCTTTAGCAATGGCTTCAACAAGTAAATCTAGATTGTTTTGGTTGGCACCAGTAATTGAAGATGAGCCGACCTTGACTACGATTCTTTTTGCTTTAGGGATATCCCTGTGATCTGAGAGCTTCATTTCTGCTCCTCTACACCTGCTTGTTCAGGATCTTCTTTAGCTAGGTCTGGATCTTCTACTGAACCAATTTCATAAGAAATGATTGGGTTTCCCTCTTTATTCATCTCTTCACGCATGGCAGCTCTCGCATCCATCATCTCTTGATATTCACGACGTCTATCAATGTTAGTTCTTCGCTCACGTAGGTCAAGTCTTGGGTCTGTTCCACGAGGAGCAGCAATAAGTTCACCAGCGGATGCAATAGTTGGCTCCCAATCGAAGATAACTCCGTCTTTACCGGCACCGATAACAACTGTTGAACCAGCGACGGCACCAACCTTTAGAAGTTCATCTTCAAGACCGAGCTTGGCTAGACGATCTCCTAGGTAACCAACAGCTTCTTCGTTACCAAACATGGTTTGAGCAACCCAACGCTCAGGCTTTGCTCCGATAACTCTGAAGATCTCACCGTCTCCATAGCTTTCCTTCTTCACAGTGAACTTGTTATCTTCACGCTTGTGGTTCATTAGCTGAATACGAGGTCTTGCAGGAATCTTTGACTTAGCGTCTCTGTGGTTCTTTACAAGTTCCGCTAGAGCGAAGTTCAGTTCTCTCAAGCCTTCGTGAGTAACAGCAGAGATTAGGAATACTTTGTAACCACGAGCTTCTAACTCTGGCTTTACAAACTCAGCAAGCTCGCGTCCATCCGGTACGTCAATCTTGTTTAGAGCAATGATCTGAGGTCTCTCAGTTAGAGGTAGTTCACCATCTGGTACTTCATAGAGTGCTAGCTCATTCAAGATGAGATCTAGATCGCTAATTGGGTCTCTGTTTGGTTCAAGAGTTGCACAGTCCAAAACGTGCAGCAAAGCAGCACAGCGTTCAACGTGTCTAAGGAACTGAAGACCTAGACCCTTACCTTCGCTCGCACCTTCAATAAGTCCTGGTACGTCTGCAACAGTGAATCTAGTCTCCCCTGCTTGAACAACGCCTAGGTTTGGGTGAAGGGTTGTGAAAGGGTAATCAGCAATCTTTGGCTTAGCTGAAGAGATAGACGCAATCAAAGAAGACTTACCAGCTGATGGATATCCAACTAGAGCAACATCAGCAACTGACTTTAGTTCAAGGATTACGTCCCCTCGCCAACCAGGAACTCCTAGAAGGGCAAATCCTGGTGCACGACGCTTAGAAGAAGAAAGAGCGGCGTTACCTAATCCACCCTGTCCACCTTCAGCAACAACAAGTTCCATACCGGCTTCATCAAGATCAGTGATGATCTTGCCATCAGCTGATCTAACTACTGTTCCGATAGGAACATTTAGCACTACGTCTTTACCGGTTGCTCCATTACGAAAATCTCCGGCTCCATCGCCACCATCTCCACCTGAACGGTGAGGACTGAAGTGATATTCCAAAAGTGTTGTTGTGTTTGGGTCAGCGATGAGTGAAATAGTTCCGCCGTTACCGCCATCAGCTCCATCAGGACCAGCTAGTGGCTTGAACTTTTCACGCTTAACAGAGATACAGCCATCGCCACCATCTCCAGCACGCAGGTGAAGAGTAACTTGATCAACGAATGTCACCATGAGTTACTCCTTTCCTTTAAGTACCCTATAAAAACACAGAAGGCGAGCACATTGGCTCGCCTGCTGATTTGAAAACTAGTTTGTTCTAAAAATGAACCTAAGCCGCAACAACAATGTTGACTACGCGACGTCCGCCCTTTTGACCGAACTGAACTGCACCTGCAGAAAGAGCAAACAGGGTGTCGTCTTTACCGCGGCCTACGTTGCGACCTGGGTGGAAGTGAGTTCCACGCTGACGAACAATGATTTCTCCTGCGTTTACTTCCTGACCTGAGTAGCGCTTGACTCCTAGACGCTGAGCGTTTGAGTCGCGGCCGTTACGGGTTGAGGAAACACCTTTTTTGGATGCCATTTTTTAGATCCTTTACTTACTTGATCTCAGTAACCTGAACACGAGTCAGGTCGGCACGGAAACCCATGCGCTTTTTGTAACCGGTCTTGTTCTTGTACTTCTGGATAACAATCTTTGGACCACGTAGATTGCCCAACACGGTTGCAGTCACCTTCACCTTGGCTAGTGCCTCAGCTTCGTGAGTTACCTTCTCGCCATCAACTAGCAGAAGAGCTTCCATCTGAATGGTGCCACCTGCTTGTGCCTTTAGACGATCTAGCGTGACGATAGTGCCTACTGACACCTTTTCTTGGCGGCCACCCGCGCGGACTACTGCGTAAACCACAGATATACCCTTTGTTCGAAAAAACTTGAATTTGGAAGTGTTGCCGAGTTATCTGGGCAACAAGGTTCAATCTTAGCGGTCAGAAACCGCCTTGGCAAACCTCTTTGCCCGTTTTATTGCCTTATTTATCCCCGCCAGGGGTAATCTCTCCCCCGCTAGATACTCTTCTGGACTTACGCTTAGCCGGAACATCAGATGAAGGCGGTAGTGCGTCTAGGACAGTTTCTAGGGTTTTCGGGGCTGAATCAGATGTAGCCATGCTGGAAGCTGCGATCTTGGACATCAAGTTCTTAGCTTCTTCAGCCTTTTCAGGGGTTACTACCTTGGCAGGCTCAATTCTTGGCTTGTTTGGTTCATTTTCAGCCTTAGGGGCATTGTTTTGCTTGTTCTTACCCTTGTTCTTGCCCTTGTTGTTCTCACGGTTATTGTTCTGACGCTGGGGGCGGTCATCGTCCTCAATGTGCTTGTTCTTTAGAACAGGCTCGTGGTGAACAATTAGACCTCTGCCAGCACAGGTTTCACAAGGCTCAGTAAATGCCTCTAGGAGACCAATACCGATCTTCTTACGGGTCATCTGGACTAGTCCTAGAGAGGTAACTTCAGCAACCTGGTGCTTGGTTCTATCTCTAGATAGGCATTCCATGACTCGTCTTAGAACTAGGTCTCGGTTAGATTCAAGGACCATATCAATGAAGTCAACGACGATGATTCCACCAATGTCACGAAGACGTAGCTGGCGAACAATTTCTTCAGCTGCTTCCAGGTTGTTCTTGGTAACGGTTTCTTCAAGGTTTCCACCTGAACCGATGAATTTACCTGTGTTCACATCAACCACGGTCATAGCTTCGGTTCTATCGATAACCAACGAACCACCTGAAGGTAGGTAAACCTTACGGTCTAGAGCCTTGATGATTTGTTCGTTGATTCTGAAGTGATCAAAAGCATCGCCTTCACCTGAGAAGCGTTCAACACGCTCTAGTAGGTCAGGAGCAACATCCTTTAGATATCCTTCGATGGTTGCAAATGGTGCATCGCCATCAATGATCATCTTCTGGAAGTCTTCATTGAAGACATCTCTAACAATCTTGATTAGAAGATCTGGTTCTGAAGATAGCAGGCTTGGTGGGTTAGAGATCTCAGCGTTACGGCTAATTTCTTCCCATTGAATCTGAAGTCTTTGAACATCTTCGGTTAGCTGTTCTTCAGTAGCACCTTCAGCAGCAGTTCTGATAATCACACCAGCATCTGGAGGCAAGATCTCTTTCAAGATCTTCTTTAGTCTTACTCGCTCGCTTTCAGGAAGCTTTCTGCTGATGCCATTCATGTTGCCGTTAGGAACATAAACAAGGTAGCGACCTGGAAGTGAAATCTGAGAAGTTAGACGAGCACCCTTTTGACCCACTGGGTCTTTAGTTACCTGAACAAGGACCTTGTCCCCTGATTTCAGAGCAAGTTCAATCTTGCGAGGCTGGTTACCAACTTCTGCCAGTTCCCAGTCAACTTCACCTGAGTAAAGAACAGCGTTACGTCCGCGACCAATGTCAACGAATGCTGCTTCCATTGAAGGCAAAACGTTTTGAATCTTACCTAGGTAGACGTTTCCAATTAGAGAACTGTCCTGAGCTTTAGCAACATAGTGCTCAACCAAGATCTTGTCTTCTAGAACACCGATCTGAATCTTGTCATCTTTGCTTCTAACCACCATGACGCGGTCTACTGCTTCACGACGAGCTAAGAACTCTGATTCAGTAATGCGAGATGATCTTCTACCTGAATCTCTTCCATCACGTCTTCTCTGCTTCTTAGCTTCTAGACGAGTAGAACCTTTAACTCTGGTTGGTTCATTGCTAGGAGCTTTAGGCTCTCTAGGAGTTCTAACCTTCACAACTACGTTAGGTGCAACTTCACCCTCAACAGCCTCACCTGAACGTCTTCTAGATCTAACTCTGCGATGAGAATCATCTGTAGGAGCATCATCAAGAATTGATGGCTTACCTCTTCTAGTGTTTACCTTTGGAGTAGGTAAATCAGGAGCCTGGAAGATTAGAGAGAAACCTGCAGCAGCTGGTGCTGCCTTAGTTTCAGGAGCTACCTCAGTAGCTTCTGCTTCCTTCTTCTTAGACTTCTTAGCAGGTGCTTCAACAGCAGCTACTTCTACGACTTCTTCTTTAGCCCCACGCTTACGTGCAGGCTTTTTCGGTTCAACTACTTCTTCAACCGGTATATCGGTGTTCTTTTTCTTCACCATTTAAGGTGCTCCATACCCGGCAAAAGCACTAGGCCACACTCACTAGGCTTCTGCCTAAAAACTCTTGTTATTCACTTTTGTGAACAACTAAAACTCAATAATGCAGGGCCTTTACTTATCTCTGACCACTTAGGCTGCCCGATGGGTCTTACGTGTAAGCGTCTAAAAAGTACCTGCGAAACCTTTGTTTATCTCTGTGTGGACGAGACCAACTACCTCCAGTATCGCACGGATAGACCTAAAAGCAATGGATTAGAGCCCCTTGGAGACAATTCACAGGGCCAGCAAAACCCATGAAACAAAGAGAAAACCTTGAGTTTCGGGGCTTTTGAGACTGTGAATCAGCAGTTATTGGCTGTATTTGAAGCCGAATGCCAACCCAGGCTCGTGGCATACTTGCTGTATGAGCCAGCAGAAATCAGAAGAAAACACAGGGATTAGTGCTCCAAGATCACTTGCCCTAGTTCTAATAATCTTTGGAATCATTGGCTGGATTGGAGCTTTTGCTCTAACTATTGAACGTATTCACGTAGCTACTGACCCAGGTGCAACTCTTGCCTGCGATCTAAACATCTTTATCTCCTGCAAGACAGTCATGTTGACTTGGCAGGCAAAACTTCTAGGTTTCCCTAACTCTCTAATTGGTATTGCTGCTTTCATGGCACCAATAATTGTTGGTTTCGCAATTCTTGCAAAAGCACGCTTTGCTAAATGGTTCTGGCAACTATTTCTTGTTGGTAATTTCTTCGGCTTCCTATTTGTTCTATGGCTATTCAGCCAGAGCCTTCTAGTTATTAACGTTCTATGCCCTTACTGCATGGTCGCTTGGACTGGAATGATTCCTATTTTCGTAACACTCTTCCTATTTAGTGCCAGAGAAGACATCATTCCAATGCCGATTAGAACAACAGCATTCTGGGATGCAGCTTTCGCTAAAGCATGGATTTGGGTTCTAGCAACTTTCCTAATCATCATCCTTGCCATCACCTTTAGATTCTGGACTCGTTGGATTCCAATGTTCAACCAGCTGGGCTGGATCTAAAGCACTTTAGAAACTAAAACCAGAGAGCAAGTTCTCTAGTTGCTGATTCAATTGAATCAGAGCCGTGCACTAGGTTCTGCTGAACCTTTAGACCCCAGTCTCGACCTAGGTCGCCTCTGATAGTTCCAGGTAGTGCTGCAGTTGGATCGGTTGCTCCCGCTAGTGCTCTGAAACCTTCAATAACTCTGTTGCCTTCAACCTTTAGTGCTACAACATCGCCTGATGCCATGAACTCAACTAGTGGCTCATAGAAAGGCTTACCTTCGTGCTCTGCATAGTGCTTAGCTAGCAGTTCTCTTGAAGGAGTTAGCTTCTTCATGTCAACAATGACGTAGCCTTTGGTTTCAATTCTTCTAATGATCTCGCCAATTAGGTTTCTCTTCACACCATCTGGCTTTACTAATACAAGAGTCTGTTCAGTCATTATTTGTTGTCCTTTTCGATTTCTATTTTGAAAACATTTTCGCCAGCTCTGTTCTTCTTAGCAAGGTCAATGGTGTAGCCAGCAATCATTGCCCAACACCAGAAGCCAACGAAGATGATTGAGATTAGAAGCATCCATGGCACGAAGAATGAAACAACTAGAAGAACTAGCTGCAGAGCCGAACCAAACCAGTAAGAGCCCTTCTTGCCTAGGTAACCAGGAGTAAGAATAAGAATTGCTGAAAGTGAAAGACCGATTGCCCAAACTGTAGGGCCATCAGCAACGTCTAGACCAAATGCTGCAAGGGTTCCGAAGAACACCACGAAAGATTCAAATGCTAGAACCATCGAACCTAGAGTTCTTCTAACTGAACGATTAGACATCTGAATCCTCCTGAATTTGACGGAACTTAAGCACGTCCCCAATCAAAGATACCGTCCCTGTGACGACAATCGTGGAATTAGGTGTTGGCGGTAGCTTCACTTCAGCAAGTGATAAAGCTTCTCTGAAATCTTCTTCAACAGTTACTCGATCATCACCGAAGACTTTTCTAGCGATAGCTGCAATTTCATAAGTGCTACTTGCTCTAACGCTTGTGCTCTTAGTGACGATGATCTCTGCCATTACCTTCTCAAAGTGAGTAAGGATGCCTTCAGCATCTTTTTCACCAAGGATAGACACGACTCCAACTACGTGAGGCAGACCAAATGAATCAGTAAGTGCTGATGCTAGAGAGAATGCACCATGAGGGTTATGGGCTGCATCCAAGATGATTCTTGGTGACTTGCTAACTACCTGCAATCTGCCTGGAGAAGAAACATCCGCAAGCGCAGGTCTCAAGATTAGATCTGAAATAGGAGTAGTTGCTCCCCCAATGAATTCTTCAACTGCTGCAATAGCTACCGCGGCGTTAGCTGCTTGGTAAGCACCGTGCAGTGGGATGAAGAGGTTCTCATACTTACCAGCAAGGCCTTCAACTGAGAAGGTAATGCCTGCCTCTGACTCGATGTATTCGGTCACTGTGAAATCTTGTCCCAGGATTCGGAAGGTATCCCCTATCTCTGAAGACACTCTCTCTAATACTTCTAATGCCTCTTGTGTTTGAACTGCTGAAACAACAGCGGCACCAGATTTGATAATCCCTGATTTAGTTTCAGCAATCTCAGTGATAGTTTCACCAAGACGCTCTTGGTGATCTAGATCGATTGGTGTGAAGACTGCAACATCGCCATCAGCAACATTTGTTGAATCCCATGCTCCACCCATACCAACTTCTAGAACTAGAACATCAATAGGTGCATCAGCAAAGGCAGCAAAGGCTAGAACAGCTAGAGCTTCAAAGAAGGTAAGTCTTGACTCCCCCTGGTCTAGAAGTTCTTGATCAACCATGTCTAGAACAGGTTCAATGTCCTTGAATACTTCATAAAGAATTTCATTGTCAATTGGTTCACCGTCAAGAGCAATACGTTCATTGAGGTTGATTAGATGAGGGCTAGTGAACCTACCGGTTCTAAGGCCATGCTCTCTAAGAATTCTTTCAATGATTCGAGAGGTGCTGGTCTTACCGTTAGTACCAGTTATGTGGACAACACGGTACGACTTTTGTGGATCTCCTAGCAGTTCAACTGCTCTCCTAGTTGGTTCAAGACGAGGTCTTAGTTTGTGCTCAGGAATTCGAGCCATAAGAGACTGTTCAATTTCTTGAATCTTCTTTAGAGCATCAGAGCCTGAACTCATATCTTCTTCACCAAGATACCGATAGGTAGATCTTCACCTACGGTTACGCCTTCACCTTCAACATCGCCAAGAGTTGTTTCTAGTTCCAGAGTTAGAGTTTCAGACTTCACCAGTTCCTCGTGAGCAGCGATCGCATCAACAACATCCTGAACGCTTGTAACAACAAGCTTGATGCGGTCGCTAACATCTAGGTCAGCGTCCTTACGTGCTTGCTGAACTGCTCGAATAACGTCTCTAGCAATACCTTCAACTTCAAGTTCTTTAGTAACTCTTGAATCTAGAAGAACGAAACCACCAGAAGGCAATATGCCGATTAGGTTTACTGACTCTGAAGCATCACTTAGGTCAGCAACAAGATCAATCTCGTATTCACCTTCGATTAGTTCAATACCGCCACAGATAACCTTGTCGCCATCTTGTGACCAGTCTCCTGACTTAGATGCACCAATAACCTGCTGAACTTGCTTACCAACACGAGGTCCTAGAGCTCTTGAGTTAACAGTCAGTCTCTTGATAACACCAAACTCAGTTGTTGAGTCGAGGGACAGTTCAACTAGATCAATTGACTTCACGTTTAGCTCTTCAGCGATGATGTCAACAAACTCAGATAGGTCATCAGCACTCTTGGTCACAACGGTCAACTTAGCTAGTGGCAAACGAACTCTTAGTCCATTTACTTTTCTAAGACCATTAGCAACAGATGAAACTACTCTCACCTGGTCCATTGCAGTCATTAGCCTGTCATCAGCCTTTAGGGCTTCATGATCAGGCCACTCAGTTAGGTGAACAGATCTCATACCGGTTAGCCCTTGGAAGACTTCTTCAGCGATTAGAGGAAGCATAGGAGCAGCAACTCTGGTCATGATCTCAAGTACTGAATACAAGGTGTTGAAAGCTTGTGGATCGCCATCCCAGAATCTAGCTCTAGAGCGTCTTACATACCAGTTGGTTAGAACATCAGCGAAGTCTCTTAGCTTTGCAGCTGCACCAAAGGTGTCAAAGCCATTGAGATCTGCTGAAACTCCGGCAATCATCTCTCTAGTCTTTGCGACTAGGTATCTATCTAGAACATCTTCGCTAGAGAGATCGAACTTAGCTTCGTAGTTTGCAGCATTAGCGTAAAGAGTGAAGAAATAATAGGTGTTCCATAGTGGCAGTAGAACCTGTCTAGTTCCCTCTCTAATGCCCTGTTCTGTAACAGACATAGTTCCACCACGAAGAATTGGGCTTGATAGCAAGAACCAACGCATCGCGTCCGATCCATCACGATCAAACACTTCATTCACATCTGGATAGTTACGAAGTGACTTAGACATCTTCTGTCCATCGCTACCTAGAACAATTCCGTGAGAAACAGCTGTCTTGAAAGCTGGTCTATCGAAGAGTGCTGTTGAGAGCACGTGCAAGGTGTAGAACCAACCTCTGGTCTGACCTGAGTACTCAACGATGTAGTCACCTGGTGAGTGTGAATCAAACCATTCGCTGTTTTCAAATGGGTAGTGAACCTGAGCAAAAGGCATGGAACCTGATTCGAACCAGCAGTCTAGAACTTCAGGAACTCTAACCATCATTGACTTACCGGTTGGGTCATCAGGATTCACTCTGGTTAGATGATCAATAGTTGGACGGTGGAAATCATCCACACGAACACCAAAGTCTGCTTCTAATTCGTCTAATGAACCATAGACATCAATACGTGGATAGTTAGGGTCAGTTGACTTCCATACTGGAATCGGTGCACCCCAGAAACGGTTGCGGCTAATCGCCCAGTCTCTAACGTTTTCTAGCCACTTACCGAATGAACCATCTTTAGTGTGCTCAGGAACCCAGTTGATCTCTTGGTTTAGTTCAAGCATTCTGTTTTTTAGTTTTGTTGTCTCAACAAACCAAGAAGACACTGCCTTATAGATAAGAGGGTTCTTGCAACGGTAACAGTGTGGATATGGGTGATCGTAGCTAGCCTGCTTTAGTAGACGACCCATGTCTTTAATCTTTTGAGTGATTGGCTTGTTAGCTTCGAACACGTGCTGGCCAACAAAGTCAGTAATAACTGAGTTGTATTCACCACGTTCGTTCACAGAAACATAAACAGGAATACCCGCAGCTTCACAAAGCTTCTGGTCATCTTCACCGTAGGCAGGTGACTGGTGAACAACACCGGTACCTTCACTATCAGCAACATAGTCACCAAGAATGATCTGCCAGGCATTCTTAACATCAAACTTGGATTCATCAGCGTAGTAATCAAACAGTCTTTCGTACTTGATTCCAGCTAGATCTTTACCAAGAACAGTTTCTTCGATTGCAGCATTAGCTGCTTCGATGTCCTCAAAGCCGAAGTCCTTTAGGTGACCTGCGATAAGTGACTTTGCTAGAAGATACTTTCCAGACTCTGTGTTGATAACTGCATATTCAATCTCTGGACCAACAGCTAGTGCAAAGTTAGTTGGCAGTGTCCAAGGAGTTGTTGTCCAAGCAAGAACCTTTACTCCAGCAAATCTCTGTCCTTCAAGAATTGGGAAGGTAACAGTTACTGTTTGATCTTGTCTGTTCTGATAAACATCTTCATCCATGCGAAGTTCATGGTTTGAAAGTGGAGTTTCACATCTCCAGCAATAAGCAAGAACTTTGAAGCCTTCATAGATAAGGCCTTTCTTGTGAAGCTCCTTGAAAGCCCAGAGCACGCTTTCGGTATAAGGAGCATCGAGAGTCTTATAGTCATTCTCAAAGTCAACCCAACGAGCCTGACGCGTTACATAGGTTTCCCACTCTTTGGTGTATTTCAAAACAGAGGTGCGGCAGTAGTCATTGAACTTATCGATACCGAACTTCTCAATCTCTGGTCTTCCAGAGATCTTTAGTTGTCTTTCGGCTTCTACCTCAGCTGGCAGACCATGGGTGTCCCAACCAAAGCGACGTTCAACTCTGAAACCCTGCATGGTCTTGAACCTAGGAACAGTGTCCTTGGCATAACCGGTTAGTAGGTGTCCGTAGTGAGGAAGGCCGTTAGCAAAGGGAGGGCCATCATAAAAGACGAACTCAGGAGCGTTTTCTTCCTTGCGTTGGTCTATTGAGGCCTGAAAAGTCTTGTCTTTAGCCCAAAACTCGAGGATTGAATCTTCAATGGCAGGAAACGATGGGCTAGCTGGGACCTGCTCGCGGATGCCAAAAGAAGCTCCATTGTTTTTGGGATACATGGCTTGCTCTCTGGGTTTAGGGGTAAAAGTTCTAATCTCAATGTTAATCTTAATGAACCCTAACTTTTTGGAGAAGCACAACGTGACCTCAAGCCACGAAACCCCTGATTTCAGAGCCCCAGCCTCAACCCCTGACCGCGTAGGCGTGGAAGGTCTAGAGGAGAAATGGGCTCTAGCCTGGGACACCGATGGAACCTACAAGTTCAGAAGAGATGTGGACAAGGCTCAGGTCTTCTCTATTGATACCCCTCCTCCCACAGTTTCAGGGTCCCTACACGTAGGTCACGTCTTCAGCTACACCCACACAGATGTTGTTGCCAGATTCCAACGCATGCGTGGCAAAGAGGTTTACTACCCAATGGGTTGGGATGACAATGGTCTGCCTACCGAAAGACGTGTTCAGAACTACTTCGGAGTTCGCTGCGATCCTTCACTTCCATATGTTGAAGGCTTCACTCCTCCTTATGAAGGTGGAGATAACAAGTCTTCTAAGGCAGCGGACCAGATTCCTATCTCAAGAAAGAACTTTATTGAGCTTTGCGAGAAGCTAACTGCTGAAGATGAACTTCAGTTCGAAGCCCTATGGCGTCAGCTAGGTATCTCAGTTGACTGGGACCAGACTTACCAAACCATCTCCCCTGCTGCTCAAAGAGTTTCTCAGCAAGCATTCCTAAATAACCTCTCCAGAGGCGAGGCTTATCAGTCAATGGCACCAACACTTTGGGATGTCACTTTTAGAACTGCTGTTGCACAGGCTGAACTAGAAGATAGAGATCAGCCTGGTGCTTATCACCGCGTTGGCTTTGATGGTCCTGATGGAAAAGTATTTATTGAAACTACTCGCCCGGAACTAATTCCTGCATGTGTTGCTCTTGTTGCTCACCCAGATGACGACCGATACAAGTCACTTTTTGGAAAGACAGTCAAGACTCCATTGTTTGGAGTTGAAGTTCCAGTACTAGCTCATCGCCTAGCTCAGATTGATAAGGGTTCAGGTATTGCAATGATCTGTACCTTTGGTGATCTAACAGATGTTATTTGGTGGAGAGAACTAGATCTACCTAACCGAGCAATCATTGGTTGGGATGGACGCCTGCTTGAAGATGCTCCAGATGTCATTAACACTCCGGAAGCATTAGCTGTTTATACAGAACTTGCTGGTAAGACAGTCTTCTCTGCAAAGACTCGCATTGTTGAACTTCTTCAAGAATCTGGTGACATGGTTGGCGACCCTAAGCCAATGACTCACCCAGTTAAGTTCTTTGAAAAGGGTGACCGTCCACTAGAAATCGTTTCAACTAGACAGTGGTACTTACGAAATGGTGGCCGTGATCAAGACCTACGTTCTCGCCTACTTGAACTAGGTAAGGAACTTAAGTTCCACCCTGACTTCATGAGAGTTAGATACGAGAACTGGGTCAATGGTCTTACCGGTGACTGGCTAATCTCAAGACAGCGATTCTTTGGTGTGCCAATTCCTGTTTGGTATTCACTAGATGAAAATGCTCAGCCAGACTTTGATCGTGTTCTAGTTCCAGCAAGTGAACTACTTCCAATTGATCCATCTACTGATGTTCCTGCTGGCTACACAGAGTCTCAGCGTGGGGTGGCTAACGGATTCATTGGTGAAGTAGACATCATGGACACATGGGCAACCTCTTCCCTAACCCCTCAGCTTGCTGGTGGCTGGTTAGATGACCCAGAGAAGTTTGCCAAGGTATTCCCTTACTCTCTTCGACCTCAAGGTCAAGACATCATTAGAACCTGGTTGTTCTCAACAGTTCTTCGTTCCCAACAAGAGCACGGCGTATTGCCTTGGGCAGATGCTGGTATCTCAGGTTGGATCCTTGATCCAGACCGCAAGAAGATGTCTAAATCTAAGGGCAACGTAGTTACCCCTAACGATCTTCTAGATGAACACTCTTCAGATGCTGTTCGTTACTGGGCGTCCTCTGCTCGTCTAGGAACAGATGCTGCCTTTGACACCGGCATGATGAAGATTGGCAGAAGACTTGCTATCAAGGTTCTGAATGCTGCCAAGTTCGTACTGAGCTTTGATGCTCCTGCAGCTGATGCAAAAGTTACAGAACCAATTGACCAGAGCCTTCTACTGAACCTTGCAGAAGTAGTTAGAGAAGCAACAACTGCTTTTGAAAACTACGACCACACCAAAGCTCTTGAACTAGCCGAGAAGTTCTTCTGGAACTTCACCGATGACTACCTAGAGCTAGTCAAGGAACGCGCTTATGGTCAGGGTGGATTCAACTCAGACGAGCAGGCTTCAGCACTAGTTGCTCTTCGTCAAGCTCTATTGACTATTCTTCGCCTATTTGCTCCCTTCCTACCTTTCGCAACCGATGAAGTCTGGTCTTGGTGGCAGATTGGTAAGGGTTCAATCCACAGAAGTTCATGGCCAACAGAAGCAGAACTGACGACTGGTCTTGATTCTTCTAACCTTGACCTATTGCCTTTAGCATCAGTTGCATTGTTTGGAACTCGTAAGGCTAAGAGCGATGCCAAGGCTTCTATGAAGGCTGAAGTTTTCTCTGCGAACCTAGTAGCCCCTAAGGAAGTGCTGTCTCGTCTCGAGCTTCTCTCCCCTGATCTAAAGGCTGCTGGACGTATTTCTGAACTAGTTCTAGTTCCAGGTGAGGAACTTGCTGTGACTGAAGTTGTTCTAGCCCCTACTGAATAACTTTTCGGCAAACACCCATTAGCTAAGGCTTTTCGAAGGCTAGGCTTTTGCTCATGACCTTTGAAAACGAAAACCCATTTGCCCTACGTTCAACTCTTGAGTATGAGATGCCAGATTTCACTCGCATCAACGATGAGAGCTATCTACCTGCATTTCATGCTGGCTGCGCGGAACATCTACATGAAGTGCATGAAATCATCAAGCAGGATGAAGTAACCTTCGAGAACACCATCGTTGCTCTTGAACGAAGTGGCCAGATGCTCACTCGTGTACTTACTGTTTTCTACAACAAGTCATCAAGTGACACTACCGATCGCCTAGATGAGATTGAAGAAGAGATTGCTCCAAAGCTTTCAGCTCACATGGATGCAATCCGTCTAAACCAAGCTTTGTTCGGAAGAATCAAGGAGCTATACAGCAACCGTGATTCACTAGAACTAAACAATGAAGACGCTTGGCTACTTGAGCGTTACTACATGGACTTCACTCACGCAGGCGCACACCTAACCGATGCTCAACGTGAAGAACTCACCAACCTAAACGAAGAGCTATCTAAGTTAGAGACTTTATTCGGAAAAAACCTACTTGCTGACACAAACGACCTCGCAGTTGAGGTTGATGATGTTGCTGAGCTAGATGGGCTTTCCGAGAACGAGATTGCTGCTTGTGCAGCCGCTGCAAAGGCTAGAGGACTAGAAGGTAAGTGGCTAGTTGGCATGGTGAACTTCACCGGTCACCCACTGCTTTCAAGCATGAAGAACCGTAGCCTTCGTGAGCGTGTAATGAAGAACTCACTTCTTAAAGGTGCTCGTAGCAATGACAACGACAACCGTCCAGTTATCCTTCAGATCATCAAGCTTCGTGCCAAGCGTGCAGAGCTATTTGGTGTGAAGACCCACGCTGAACACGTCCTTCAAGACCGTAACGCTCAGAACCCTGAGAACGTACACAAGATGCTTAAGCAGATTGCTCCAGCAGCTGTTAGAAACGCAAAGCTTGAAGGTGCAGATCTTCAGAAGACCATTGATGCCAATGGCGAAGGCTTCAAACTTGAGTCATGGGACTGGGACTTCTACACAGAAGCAGTGCGCCTAGAGAAGTACAACCTAGACACATCAGCCATGCGTCCATACTTTGAGCTCGAGAGAGTTCTTCAGGATGGTGTGTTCTTTGCTGCTAACAAGCTCTTTGGAATCTCTTTCAAGGAACGCAAGGACATCGTTACCTACCACCCAGATGCTCGTGCATTCGAAGTTTTCAATGAAGATGGCTCAAAGCTTGCTCTATTCATTGGTGACTTCTACACACGTGACTCAAAGCGTGGTGGAGCATGGATGAACAACCTAGTTGATCAGAACCACTTACTAGGGCAGCTTCCTGTTGTAGTGAACAACCTAAACATTCCTAAGCCACCAGCAGGTCAGCCAACACTTCTGACCTATGACGAGATCACAACCTTGTTCCACGAGTTTGGTCACACCTTGCACGGAATTCTTTCTGATGTGAAGTACCCACGCTTCTCAGGTACAAGTGTTGAAAGAGACTTCGTTGAGTTCCCATCACAGGTGAATGAGATGTGGCTAACCTGGCCAGAGGTTCTAGACAACTATGCCAAGCACTATGAAACTGGCGAGAAGATCCCTCAGGAATGGGTAGACAACCTAAAGGCCTCTGCTGCATTCAATGAAGGTCATGCAACCACTGCTTACCTTGCAGCAGCCATCCTGGACCTTGCTTGGCACTCACTGGATGCAAATGCAACTGTTGCTGATGTTGAAGAGTTCGAAGCTAAAGCTATTGAGGCTTATGGTTTGAACTACTCTCCTGTGCCAACTAGATACCGTTCAACATACTTCTCACACATCTTCGCTGGTGGATACTCTGCTGGATACTATGGCTACATTTGGTCCGAAGTTCTAGATGCTGACACAGTTGACTGGTTCAAGGAAAATGGTGGCCTAACCAGAGCCAATGGAGATCACTTCAGAAACACATTGCTTTCTCGTGGTGGATCTATCAACTCAATGCAGATGTTTAGAAACTTCAGAGGACGCGATGCAACTATCGAGCCACTTCTAAAGCGCAGAGGTTTGCTCTAAATCTTTGAGGTTGAAGGCTTCTTCAGTTTGAAAAGTTGAATTACCACTAGACCTGCCAAAATTGCCCAGAACGCAGCTCCGATTGAGTAGAACGAAATGCCACTGGATGCAACGAGAAATGTAATAACGGCAGGTAGACGCTCTTTAGCGGTTTCAACCATCACGTTGAAAGCATTGATGATTGTTGGCAATAGGGCAAGGCCGCTTGCAGCTAGAAGTAGATCTCTTGGTGTTTGATAAACAAAAGCTACTGCCACGCCAGCAACAATTGCAAAAATGCAATAAATCACCCCTCCACTGACCGAGGCGATCCAACGCTTAGTAGGGTCTTTGTGTGCTTGCTCGTTGGCATTCAGCGCAGCGGTAATAGCCGCCAGATTCATCACAAACCCACCAAAGAATGATGCGATTGCGGTTGAAATTCCAGTTGTAGTCAAGACTGCTCTGAATGGAACTTGATAACCGTAGGACTTCATGATTGCAATACCAGGAATATTTTGGGCAGCCATGGTAACTAGATAAAGGGGTAAAGCAATTGTGAATACTGAAGCCAGATTAAAGCTTGGCTGAATAAACTCAACCGACACCAACCAGTCCGCCGAGGATACTGCTAATCCTTGATTCAAGCCTATGAGCGTAAAGGCCAAAACAATCGCCACAGGCGAAGCCCAAATGGGAGCTAGCAAGTAGAGAATTAGCCAAGTTGCAATAACTGGTAAAACCAGAAGCGGATACTCTGCGCTCGCCGCAAACGGTGCTACACAAAAACTGAAAATTACTCCAGCAAGCATCGCACTGGCAATGGATTTTGGAATAGCCGACACAAGCTCACCAAGCTTTGGCCACAAGCCGGTGAGAGCTAGAAGCAAGCCACAAATTAGGATTCCTCCCATTGCATTGTTGAAACCAATACCGGAAACCGATGAACCAGCAAGAAGTGCTGCTCCTGGCGTGGACCAAACTATTGAGATTGGCATCTTGAAACGCCAGCTGAGAACTATGGAGAGGGCTCCATACAAAACTAGTAAGAGGGCAACCATTGAGACCGATTGTTCCTTGGTTGCTCCAATGGCTACACAGGCACTTAGGAAGATTGCTGTTGACGCTGCGGTGCCAGTAACGCTGGCAACAGTCCCAGCAAGAATTGGTGCTCTTAGATCAGAGATGGCTTTAGCCAATTATTAGGCCGACTTTTCTTGTCTTGCTACCTTGATTGGAACTACAACGGCTTGCTCGGTTCCTGCAACAACCTCTTTAGTGATGCGCACTAAACCTTGCACAGCACTGCCTGGAATCTCAAACATGATTTGACCAAGTGTCTCTTCAAGAATTGAACGAAGTCCTCTTGCACCTGTTTCACGCTTGATTGCTTCTTCAGCGATTGCTTCCAGAGCTTCGTGATCAAACTCAAGCTCAAACCCATCAATCTCAAACATTCTTTGATACTGCTTGACCAAAGCGTTCTTAGGTTCAGCAAGAATCTGAATCAAAGCAGGCTTATCTAAAGGAGTAACAGCAGCTAGAACTGGAAGACGCCCAATGAATTCTGGAATCAAACCAAACTTACGAAGATCTTCAGGTTGAACCTGAGTGAAGATGTCGTTTTCTTCATCCTTGTTTCTAATCTCCGAACCGAAACCAATTCCCTTTTTGCCAACACGAGACTGAACAATTGATTCAAGACCAGCGAATGCTCCAGCAACGATGAAAAGAATGTTGGTGGTGTCTAGAGAGATGAACTCCTGCTGAGGGTGCTTGCGTCCACCCTGAGGAGGAATAGAAGCGACTGTTCCTTCAAGAATCTTCAGAAGTGCTTGCTGAACACCTTCACCAGAAACATCTCTAGTAATTGAAGGGTTCTCAGCCTTACGTGAAATCTTGTCGATTTCATCGATGTAGATGATCCCGTGTTCTGCACGCTTAACATCACCATCGGCTGCCTGAAGAAGTTTCAGAAGGATGTTTTCAACATCTTCACCGACATAACCAGCTTCGGTTAGAGAAGTTGCATCAGCTACCGCAAAAGGAACATTTAGACGCTTAGCTAACGTCTGAGCTAGGTAAGTCTTGCCACAACCGGTTGGACCAATCATCAGAATGTTGGACTTAGCAATTTCAATTGAGTCGTGAGCTTTACCTGAGTTGGTTAGAGTTCCAACTGCACGAATTCTCTTGTAGTGGTTGTAGACAGCAACAGAAAGTGCCTTCTTAGCCTGGTCTTGACCGACAACGTACTCGTTTAAGAATCCAAAAATTTCTTTTGGTCGAGGCAGATCAAACTCTTGAACTTGTTTAGGGGTTTTACCCATTTCCTCTTCGATGATCTCATTACATAGATCAATACACTCATTACAGATGTATACGCCAGGGCCTGCGATTAGCTTTAGCACTTGCTTCTGAGTTTTAGAACAGAAGTTGCACTTAAGCATGTCCCCTGATTCACTGAGTCGAGTCATAGATAAAGCCTACCTAGCCCCAAGGACATAATTGTGTAGGCAAAGGGTGTAAGAAAAGAGCCAGGCGAACTAATCACCTGGCTCTTTCTAGGTTTATTGGCTACTTAACCCAGTAGATCTTTGAGTCTGTACCTATCTGAGCTCCGTAAACCTTTGCCCTTACAACTTGAAGGCCAACTGTGCCCTTAGGCGCTGTAACCCTTACGCTGACGATACCTTGTGCGTTAGAAATCACTGAGTACTCCTGTGGTTGTTCTCCTTCACCAAATGATTCAAAGACTACTGTGGTTCCTGAAACAGGCTTCTTGGCTAGATTAGTCAACTTGAAAGTTAGGGTCTTAGTTGTTCCAGCTTTCACTTTCTGAGAAACCTTGGTCGCAGTCACCTTAGGGTTCACAAATGCTAGGAAGATTAGGTCTTTGTCTTCGTATCTCTCCTGAGCTTCTGTTGGGTGAGGGTACAAGCTTGGCGCGAGAGTTGTTTGCATACACATCACGTCATCACCGCAAGGGATCCCCTTGGAATAGGTGTTTAACTTGTTCAGCGCTGCTGGGAATTGCTCTCCTGTAATGCTGTAGTTCAGCATGTTGAAGGTTGCTTTCCCAAAGGCATCTGTAGTTGCCTGGATCGCTGTTTCACCAGCACCCATTTGAGGTTGGTCTCCACACCAGTCGCGAACGATGGCATTTGGGCTAGGTCTGTTGTTACCACCCGAGTAGTTAGTCGGCTGAGTAGTTGAGAACGTTGTCTTTGAGCAAGAGAACTTCTTGTTCACAATCAGATAAACAGTTCTGTTTGTGTAAGGAAGGCCTGCTGCGTTTGTGTACTTGAAAGTTAGCACTACGTTGCTTCTGACATCTGCGTACATGACTCGAGCGTTGAGTCCTTTTCCATAAAATCCGTCCCATTTGCCTTTAGCATCTGAAGTTAGATTCACGCTGTTGGTTGCTCCTGGAAGTGGAGCAGTCATTCGCATAATGCTTGTACCCGCAACTGGTGGAGTGTATGCCTGTGCCGGTTGAATGACGATTGTGGAGAGCAAAGCAATCGCGGTGGCAGCACCAGTTAAGGATCTTCTTACGGTCTTTTTCATTTGTTGCCTTTCCTTTATTTGTTGTTTTGCTCGCACAAGCTATTTGTTTATCTAGGGTTTACCTTTCCAAGTCCATCAACTGAGTAATAACGCACCCAGTCAACGTTGAGAGATGAAGAATTAAGCGTTGGGTCGATAGCTCCACCAAAGTGGCCACCCATAGCCAAGTTGAAGATTGCGTAGAAGCTTGGGTCCACACCTTGAGCATTAGGGCCGAATGGCCAACGAGCTAAACCTGTTTCAGATTTCTGAAGTGAATAAACCAATGCATCATTGAAGTAAAAAGAAACCTCGTCTGGCTTCCACATCATTCCATAACGGTGATAATCAAGAGAAAGATCTACTCCAACATCCTTGGTTGAACCCTTGTAAGTGTGTCCACCTCCACTATTGGCATAGTGGGCAGTTCCATAGGTAACTGTTGGGTAGGTTCCCTTGAACTCCATAATGTCTAGTTCCCCACAAGCAGGCCATGGAACGGTTGCGATGTTGTTTCCAAGCATCCAGAATGCTGGCCATGAACCTTGCCCAGGTGAAAGCTTCATTCTTGCTTCCAAGTATCCGTAAGTGAAACCAACCTTGTTGTAGGTAGTGATTTTTCCACTCAACCATTCACACTTACCGAAGTAGCAGTTGTAGTTGGTGGTGTTGGTTTGTCTAGTTGCAGAGATGGTTAGATTTCCCTGAGAAGAACCATCATGGGTGTTCTTTGAGGCTAGGTAGTACTGTCTCTCGCTATTGCCCCAACCGCAGTTGTTATATGGAGCTCCACAACCGTCTGTGACGTCTGCGGTCCATTTAGTCGCATCTGGTGCACTTCCAGCAGCACCATTAAATTCATCAAACCAAAGCAAAGTTCTTGTAACCGGTGTAGTTGGAGTTCCAATAGAGAGAAGACGATCGATTGGAACAGCTGCCTTATATCCTGAGCTAGCAGGTGAGCTAGCTCTTAGAACACAATCACCAAGTGCTAATGCCTTGACTTTGTTTCCAGATACCGTGCATTTTGCTGGAGTGAGGGATGTGTAGAAGATCACATTACTGAATGAATTGCCATAAAGTGTTTGATCGGCGTCACCTAGAAACATATCGCTCGGCTGCCCAAACTCAAGGGAGTTTTCCTTAACAGAGGCTTTGGGTGTAGCAAGTACTGAGGTGCCAACTGAAATATATTTGGTTGTGAATGCCGAAACCACGAACTTGTAGCGAGCGTTGTTGATTAGGCCAGCAAACTTATATGTTGTTGCTTTAGCAGAGACTTTCTTAACTGACTTCCAAGAACCTTTGCTGGCAGTGATCTGGTAACCAGCAATTTTGAACTTAGAAGTATTTGCAGACTTAGCCCACTTGAGAGTCACAGCCTTATCAGATCCGATAGCTGAGACGCTCTTGACTTTGGACATGCTTGAACTCACCGTTGCGGCATTGGTGACTGAGGTAATACCTAGGAAGCCAATGGCTAACGCAGCCACTGTGAGATAACGCAGAAAGGTGCGCAAAATAGCCTCCAAAATAAAGAGTTACCGTTTCGCACAAAACTTACTTTGACACTACCAGAGTGCCCCCGACGAAATGTCTACATGCAGCCCACACAGCATTTACACAGGAAGCGTATTAGGCCTTACGTGAGGTTAGAACCTGGTCGATTAGACCGTACTCGAGAGCCTGCGCTGCAGTGAGGATCTTGTCTCGCTCGATGTCCTTGCTAACTTCTTCAACAGACTTCTTTGAGTGCTTAGCAATGGTCTCTTCTAGCCAGACCCTCATTCTCATGATTTCAGCTGCCTGAATCTCGATGTCAGATGCCTGACCGCGTCCTCCACCACCAGATGCTGGCTGGTGAATCAAGATAGTTGAGTTAGGAAGAGCAAGACGCTTACCAGGTGCTCCACCTGCTAGAAGAACTGCAGCTGCAGATGCAGCTTGTCCTAGACAGACGGTTTGAATCTGAGGCTTGATGTACTGCATGGTGTCATAGATAGCAGTTAGAGCTGTGAAGGATCCGCCTGGGGAGTTAATGTACATAGTGATGTCGCGATCTGGATCCTGGCTTTCAAGAACTAGAAGCTGAGCCATGATGTCATCAGCACTTACGTCATCAACCTGTGCACCTAGGAAAATAATGCGGTCTTCAAAAAGCTTTGTGTATGGGTCTAGATAGCGTGAACCGTAAGGAGTTCGCTCTTCGAAGGAAGGAAGAATGTAACGAGCTTCTGGCATGTTTTCTCTATTCATTATTCTTCTTCCTTACTTCTTGCCAACGCCGGTTGAAACTGACGCAAATTCTTGAATGTGATCGACGAAACCATATTCCAAAGCTTCTTCAGCTGAGAACCAACGGTCACGGTCACCATCTGCCATTACCTGCTCAACAGTCTTACCAGTCTGCTTAGCAGTGATAGCTGCAAGCTTTTTCTTCATGTCGTTGATTAGGAAAGCCTGAGTCTGGATGTCGGCAGCAGTTCCACCGAAACCACCACTTGGCTGGTGAAGTAGAACTCGAGTGTTAGGCGTAATGAATCTCTTGCCCTTTGCTCCAGAAGTCAAAAGGAACTGACCCATAGATGCACACATACCGATACCGACTGTTACAACATCGTTTGGTACGTATTGCATGGTGTCGTAGATAGCCATACCAGCGGTGATAGATCCACCTGGTGAGTTGATGTAAAGGAAGATGTCCTTAGTTGAGTCTTCAGCTGCTAGAAGAAGCATCTTGGCACAAATCTCATTGGCGTTGTCATCGCGAACATCGTCGCCTAGCCAAATAATGCGGTCCTTGAGCAATCTCTCAAATACGTTGCTCTGTGGTGTGTGTTCAGCCATTTACTGCTCCTCTAATCTGTTTTGCATAATCAAGATAACCGAGGAAACACCGAAAACATTCGCATGTTCGCCACAGGCAATAATTGCCTAGGGATTAGTCGTGGTCGTGACCTTCGTGGTTCTCAGGTGTGAAGCCATCATCAGTCTTAGCGAATTCAGCTAAATCAACGGCCTTGCCATCGCTGTCAGTGACCTTTGCAGCCTCTAGAACAACTGA
>JBIILH010000046.1:0-8060 GCA_044232765.1 Rhodoluna sp.
ATAATCCAGATTGCCATAGTCCTTCTGCTTGTCTTGATTGCTGCAAGGTTTATATCTGCAAGTTCAGCATTTGCTGTAACAGCTGCTATTCAAGCAATGCTTGTTCAAATACTTCCAGAACCTGATGGTGGAGTTTTCCTGAGAACTCTTGATGGACTAATCGGTGGTGTGATGGCACTAATCGTTACTGCCCTTATCCCAAGAGACCCAAGAGGCATTGCTCGATCAGATGCGAACAAGCTATTTGACTTCTTTACTGAAACCCTCCAATCTCTAAGACTTGCTCTAAGAGATGCTAATAAGAGTCTTTCTAATCAAGCACTAAAGAACGCTCGTTCATCTCAGCCACTAATTGACAACTGGAGAATGTCTCTAGATAGTGCTCTTTCAATTAGCCGCATCAGCCCATTCCTTATGAAGCACAAGTCAGAGCTGAGGAAGCAAAGAGGCCTTATGCGGGCTATGGACCTGGCCACTAGGAACCTAAGAGTCATTGTTAGAAGAGTGAATTTTCTTTTGAAGGATGATGTTGCTAGGCCTTATCTAGCTGATCTCTGTGAACAGATTGCAGAGGCTGTAACCAACATCCAAGAAGGTCTTTCTGAACATGAGGAACTAGAGCTAGCCAGAGAACAGCTACTTGAAATCATCAAGCAACTAGATCCAAAGAAGTTTGGAATAGCAGATCAACTTCGCGAAGCTAGCGTCCTGCTATTGCTTAGACCGCTACTTGTTGATTTGTTGTGTGCAACCGGTATGACCGAGGATGCTGCAAGAGCAGAGCTACCTGAGGTTTAGTGGAGCTACCGCTTCAAAATCTAAAGTAAGTTCCCCTAAAGCCCAACGCTTTTGATTGTTAGTTATTGCCCAACCCGAGTTCTTTAGATCTCTACAAGTAGCTATCCAACGTTGAGCTGCTGAGAAAGTTGATAAAGAAGAGTTTCTAAACCATGCCTCATCTAGATCTTTCAGAAGACTGTGAATAGCTTCGCCTTCAACGTTTCTATGAATCAGAATCTTTGGTAGTCGTTCAGCAACCTTAGAAGGTCGCTCAACTTCATTTAGTTTCAAGGCGATGGTGAAACTAACCGGTGCTGTTTTGGATAAGGTCACCCAACTTGCAATGCGACCAAGTTCATCACTTGTACCTTCAACAATTACTCCATTGTCTTTAAGTCTTGATTGCATGAGCTCCCAAGATGCCAATACTTCAGATTCTTCATACTGTCTTAGAACATTCATTGCTCTTATTACATCTACCTCTTTACCTGTTAGTGGTTTAGGTAGGGGAACTTCAAAGCCGCCTAGGCCAAATAACAAGTTCTTGGTTTGAAAGGGGAGTCCTCGTTCAACTCTTTCTCTGTCTATCTCAATACCAACAACTGTTACCTCTGGGTTTGTTTTAGCTAGTCGCTGAAGCATCTCTATCGATGTTGTTGGGGTTGCTCCAAAGCCAAGGTCCACAACAATTGGTTGAGCTTGTTTGAGCTGAGGCAGGTTGGCTATGTATCTGTCGACTCTTCTCAGTCGGTTGGGGCTGGTTGTTCCTCTAGTAATTAGACCAACCGGTTTCTTTATAGCCATAGCTTCTAGGCTAACTAGATAAACTTGAGCCATGGCTGAATACACACTTATCTTGTTACGACATGGCAATTCCACTTGGAACCAGGAGAACCGCTTCACTGGTTGGGTGGATGTTGATCTAAGCGACCAAGGTCGCACCGAAGCTAAGCGTGCAGGCCAGTTGCTTGCTGAGTCAGGGCTCAAGCCAGACCTTCTTTATACCAGCCGTCTAAAGCGTGCCATCAACACAGCCAACATTGCTCTAGCAGAGGCTGAAAGATCCTGGATCGATGTCAAGCGTGACTGGAGACTAAACGAGAGACACTACGGCGATCTTCAAGGTAAGGACAAGGCAGAGACTCTAGCTCAATATGGTCCTGAGCAGTTCCAAATCTGGAGAAGATCTTTTGATGTTCCACCTCCACCAATCTCTGATGAGAGTGAATACTCCCAAGCTAAAGATGAGAGATATGCAGAACTAGGGGCAAACATTCCTAAGACTGAATGTCTCAAGGATGTTCTAATTCGAATGATGCCGCTATGGGATAACGAAATTAGCAAGGACCTAATTGCAGGTAAGACTGTTTTGGTAACTGCTCACGGTAATTCACTTAGAGCTCTTGTGAAGCACTTGGATGGGGTTAGCGATGAAGACATTGCTGAACTAAACATTCCAACAGGTATCCCATTGGTTTATCGTCTAGATGAAAACTTCAAGCCACTAGTAAAAGGTGGAGAGTATCTAGATCCAGAAGCAGCTGCAGCAGGTGCTGCTGCTGTTGCTAATCAAGGTAAGAAGTAAGGCTTAGCCTTCTGCTTCTGACCACTCGCCTGTGGTTAGGTAAGCAACCTTTGCTGAGATGTCTACTACGTGATCTGCAAATCTTTCGTGGTAACGGCTAGCTAGAGTTACGTCCACTGTGTGAACAGCATTCTCTTTCCACTTAGGTGAAAGAACTAAATCAAAGACTGAACGGTGCAGCTCGTCAACTCTGGCATCTTCAGCCTGAATGCTTCGAGCTAAGTCAAGATCTGTGTTTTTTAGAAGCTTGGTTAGTTTCTTTCCCAGAGCAACATCCAGCTCACCCATTTCGGTGAATGTCTTCACTAGTGACTTTGGCACTACTGATTCTGGGTATCTAAATCTGGCAATAGTTGCAATGTGTCCAGCTAGAGCACCCATGCGCTCAAGGGATGCACTGATTCGAAGAGCAGCTACAAGGACTCTTAGGTCTCTGGCTACAGGAGCTTGGGTTGTAAGAATACGAATTGCCATCTCATCGATGACTAGAGCACGTTCTTCGTTGATCTCACAAAGCGCAATGGCTTCATCGGCCTTCTTGACGTCAGAGTTTAGGAACGCGGTTGAGGCTTTAGCCATGATCTCAGTTACTGAGCCTGATAGGTCAACTAGACGTTCCTGGACCTCAGATAGGTCCTTCTGGAATAAATCGCGCATGAATCTCTTCTTTCTCTTACCCTTTAGACCATCCCACCAAAGGGTTAACAGATACCAACAATTCGGTAAACAACCCTAAACATTTAGCAGTATGGCTATGTCCCTTAGTTTACGACGGATACCTATCGCCTAGTGTTAAGAAGGTAAACAAACATTTAGAAGTCAGGAAGCAAACACGTATGGTTGGGTCTCACAAAGTAAAGAAGGTGGCCTCAGACGCCGTCGCTTTTCTTGAGGTTCTTGACACTGCCGGAGTTGTTGCTGATCTCTCAAATCAGGTAATTGACCAAAGCTCCAAGGCTAAAGACATAGGCCTGGTTGAGTATGACAAGGTTATCAGCCCTGAATTAGTAGAGCTTATGACTCAGGCCAGAGTGACTAGGCAGAGTGTCTCAGCAGAACTTTACTTCGCTAAGAACAACCGATCACCAAAGCTCTACATTTCAGCAAGAGCAACCCTGCTCTCTGAAGAACTTGTAATTCTTCTGGTTGAAGATAGAACAGAAGCAAAGCGTCTTGATGAAACAAGAAGAGACTTTGTAGAAAACATTTCCCACGAACTAAAGACTCCTATCAGTGCAATCTCTCTACTTTCAGAAGCTCTTCAGGTTGCCTTGGATGATCCTGAGCAGGTGAAGAAGTTCGCAGCTAATCTGCAACGCGAATCGAAGAGACTCGGTGCTCTTGTGACAAAGATCATTCAACTCTCTCGCATTCAAGCAGGTGACCTAAAAGGTGAAATTGCAGTATTCGACCTAGGTCACGTGATTGATGAAGCAGTTGAACTAAATCAGTTCCTAGCTGATTCCAAAGGTGTGAGAATTGCTGCCGATACACCAAGTGGAATCATGGTCGATGGAGATTCAGAACTAATCTCTATGGCACTGAAGAACCTGATTGAGAATGCAGTTCTATATAGCGACGCAAACAGCAACGTAGGTATCGGGTTATCTGTAGTTGATGGTTTTGCTGAAGTAGCTGTTATTGATAAAGGTATTGGTATTCCTGTCGAACACCAGGAGCGAATCTTTGAACGCTTCTATCGAGTTGATCCTTCTAGGTCTAGAGATACCGGTGGAACAGGTCTTGGTCTTTCCATTGTGAAGCACGCTGCAAATAACCACGGTGGGGAAGTGACCTTGTTCTCCAAGCCGAACTTAGGTTCAACTTTTACTTTTAGAATTCCGATTCATCAAGATCACCAATAAAGAGGACGACAAATGACCAAGATTTTAGTTGTTGAAGATGAAGCAGGTATGAGAGAGCCTCTGGTCTATCTACTTAGAAGTGAGGGCTACGAAGTAATTGAAGCTGAAGATGGGGAGAGTGCTGTAAACATCTTCAACAAAGAAGGTGCTGATCTGGTTCTTCTAGATCTAATGATTCCTAAGCTCAATGGCAAAGATGTGTGTAAAGACCTAAGAGCAACATCAGATGTTCCAATCATCATGCTGACAGCTAAAGACACAGAGATAGACAAAGTCATTGGTTTTGAGATTGGTGCCGATGACTATGTCACCAAACCATATTCAAAGAATGAACTACTTGCCAGAATGAAGGCTGTTCTAAGAAGAAGCGTGGGGCCAAGAGAAGCTGAGAACGGGATGCTCGAAGCAGGCCCTATTCGCATGGACATCGAAAGACACACAGTCTTCTTCAATGACGTCAAGGTCAACATGCCGCTCAAGGAATTTGAGCTTCTTGAATTGCTCCTAGAAAACAGAAACAGAGTACTAACCAGAGGTCAGATTATTGATCGAGTTTGGGGATCCAATTACTTCGGTGACACAAAGACCCTGGATGTCCATATCAAACGACTTAGATCAAAGATCGAAGAAGACCCGTCAAGACCGGTGCACTTACTAACAGTGCGTGGTTTGGGTTACAAATACGAGGTTTAGTTCTTACCTAGTTTTGAAACTAGGTCAGCGTATTCAACCAAGGTTGCATCCATTACAGGAACATTGATGCTGGCCTGGTCATTGTCGGTGTAAACCAAGATTTTTCTGACATCGCCTGGCTTGCCACCTAGGTCAAGATCTAGAAAATCAGTGTCCTGGTAGCCAAAGTTCAAGACTTCATATGCTCCAACAGTGAACTCGCGGTAGCCGGTCTTGCCAGCTGAGGTTGTGTATTTGATAGCAAAAGTGATTTCTTTGCTTCCTGAGTTAGCGAAAGCTCCAACTAATCCTGAGTTTCCATCAGTATCTTGCAAAGAGATTAGGTTTCTAGCCTTTAGCTGACCGATATCAGCCTGGGCACCATCGCTAGGTGCGTAGTAGTCAAGAGATGCTACTGGAGAGATGAAGTTACAGCCTGATGTTCCTAGACCTAGGGCGATAACGATGCTTGATGCTAAAAGAGCTCTACGAACTAGCAATTTTCCTCCTGATGAATGCTCCTCTATTCTACCCGCTGAAAAAATCGAACCTGTGGTAAACTGGGGGTTTGCGAAGGGAAAGCTATCCATGGAATTCAAAAAGGGACTGACAGTTGTCTACCCGCACCACGGAGCCGCCACAATTCTAGAAGTTGCTAAGAAGGAATTCCGCGGTGAGAAGAAGCTATACCTAAAGCTCAAGGTAGAGGCTGGAAACCTGATCATTTGGGTTCCTGCTGAGACTGCCGAATCAGAGGTAGGCGTTAGAGACGTTATTGATGCCAAGGGTGTCAAGAAGGTTGAAGCCAAGCTCAAAGAAGAATTCATTGAAGAGCCAACCAACTGGTCCAGAAGATTCAAGGCTAATCAGGAAAAGCTGGCTTCAGGTGATGTTATGAAGGTCTCTGAGATCGTTCGTGACCTATGGAGACGTCAGCAGGACCGCGGTCTTTCAGCAGGTGAAAAGCGTATGTTGGCTAAGGCCATGCAGATTCTAGTTTCTGAGCTAGCTCTAGCTCTCAAAACTGATGACCCAGGTGCTGAAGCGCACATCCTTAAAGTTCTGGCTAAGGGAGCTCGTTAGAGTTCACTAAACCTCACAGCCCAACTAGGAGGCATCAGATGAGTGAAATAGCTGTCATCCTCGTTGCCGCTGGCGACGGAAGCAGATTACAAGCAGGCATCCCTAAAGCCCTAGTCAAAATATCTGAAAAGACCCTTCTTGAGCACGCTCTCGAGAACATCCTGAAGATTGATGGACTACTCCAAGTTGTTGTCGCTTCTCACGAAGATAGAGTCTCTGAGTTTGAACAGATAGCTAGAGAGTTCTCAGGTGACTCAGTGCATCTCTCATTCACCCCAGGTGGTCTATCAAGACAAGGCTCAATCGCTAATGCTCTGAAAGAAGTTAGTGATAAAGCAAAAGTAGTTCTAATTCACGATGCTGCTCGTTGCTTCACACCAACTTCAGTCTTCGAAAGAGTAGCTAAAGCTGTTGTCGAAACAGGTTCAGCAGTTATTCCAGTTCTACCTGTTGTTGACACCATTAAGTCAGTCAACCAAGATGTCATTCTTGAAACTGTAAACAGAGATGAACTACGCATCGCTCAAACACCTCAAGGTTTCTTCAGAGACCAAATTGTTAAGGGCTATGAAACTGCAACAACAGATTTCACCGATGATGCAAGCTTGCTTCAATCACAAGGTGTTCTTGTCACATCAGTACTAGGTGATGCAATGGCATTCAAGATAACTGTTCAGGCAGATCTTGAATATGCAGAACTACTTCTAGGAAACAAACCTGAACAAAGAACAGGTATCGGAACAGATGTTCACCGCTTCTCAGAAGATTCAACAAAGCTACTATTTCTTGGCACAGTTCTCTGGCCAGGTGAAGTGGGTCTTGAAGGGCACAGCGATGGCGATGCATTAGCTCACGCAGTAGTTGATTCACTTCTAGCTGCAGCTGGACTAGGTGACATTGGCTCTAACTTCGGTGTTGATAAGCCTGAGTATGCAGGGGCTAACGGATCAGTGTTTATCAAGGAAACCTTAAGGTTGCTAGCCGATGCAGGCTGGAAGGTATTGAACGTAAGCGTTCAGCTAATTGGTAACAAGCCAAAGCTTTCTCCTAGAAGAGAAGAAGTAGAAGCTGCTCTATCAGCACTTGTTGGAGCACCTGTGAGCGTTGGTGCAACTACTACCGATGGCCTTGGTTTCCTTGGTTCTTCAGAGGGAGTTGGAGCTGTTGCCACCGCTCTAATTGAAAGCTCCAAAGGTAGGCTCTAGTCGTGGCCCTTGAACTTTTTGACTCTAAATCCCAAGAACTTAGAGTGTTTACTCCGCTGACCACAGGTCATGTGGAGATGTATGTCTGTGGTCCAACTGTTCAATCAGCTCCACACTTAGGTCACCTTAGAAGTGCATTGGTTTATGACATCTTAAAGCGTTGGCTTGAAGCATCTGACTACACAGTCACCCTAGTTAGAAACGTCACTGACATTGATGACAAAGTTTTAGTAAATGCTGGAGATCGTGACTGGCGAGAGTTTGCTAAAGAAGTTGAAGCGACCTTTGATGATGCTTACGAAAAGCTAGGCATCCTAGAACCAACACATAAGCCTCATGCAACCGAACACATTCAAGACATGATTGATTTTGTTTCAAAGCTAATCAAGCTAGGTCATGCCTACCAAGCAGAAGATGGAAGCGCAAATGTTTTCTTTGACACAGCTTCTTGGCCTTCCTATGGTGAACTAACCAACCAAAAACTAGAAAACATGGAAGGTGAAACTGACGCTAGCCACGGTAGACGTTCGCCTAATGACTTTGCTTTATTCAAAGCCCATAAACCTGAAGAACCAGATACTGCAGCTTGGCAAACTCCTTGGGGTCTAGCTCGACCTGGTTGGCATATTGAATGCTCTGCTATGTCAAAGCATTTCCTTGGTGAATCTTTTGATATTCACGGTGGTGGATTAGATCTACGTTTTCCTCACCATGAGAATGAACTTGCTCAATCAAGAGCAGCTGGAGATGGCTTTGCTAACTTCTGGCTACACAATGCCCTAGTGACAATCAATGGCAACAAAATGTCTAAGAGTTTAGGTAATGGAGTTTCAGTAGAGGATCTAACCAAAGCTGGTAGTTGGGGAGCGA
>JBIILH010000047.1:0-8048 GCA_044232765.1 Rhodoluna sp.
CTCGGTGTGAACTTCTTCAACCTTTAGTTCGATTACAACTGGGGTTTCAACAACTTCAGCTGCTTCAACAGGTGACTCAGCGATAGCTGGGTATGAACCAGCATCAAGAGTTGCTGTGCGCTCTGAAGCGGTGTTGATGCCCAATGCCTGACGAGTTTCAGTTGGTAGGTAGTCAATTGCTAGACGACGGAAGATGTAGTCCATCAATGACTTAGCCATACGGATGTCCTTGTCATCAGTCAAACCTGCTGGCTCGAAAGATACGTTGGTGAACTTCTGTACGTAAGTTTCTAGTGGCACACCGTACTGGAGTCCAATTGAAACTGCGATTGAGAATGCATCCATAACACCGGCAAGAGTTGATCCCTGCTTGCCTAGCTTTAGGAATACTTCACCTAGAACACCATCTGGGTATGTACCTGCAGTCATGTAACCTTCTGCTCCACCAACAGTGAATGAGGTGGTTGATGAAGGACGTGACTTAGGTAGACGCTTGCGCACTGGGTGTGAAAGCTGAACTGGGTTAGCTTCAGCTGGTGCAGCCTTCTCTTCAACCTTTGCCTTAGCATCGCTAAGCGGCTGACCAACCTTACAGTTGTCGCGGTAAATTGCTAGAGCCTTTAGACCATACTTCCAGCCCTGGAAATAAATTTCCTTGACTTCTTCAATGGTTGCAGTCTCTGGCATGTTTACAGTCTTTGAGATCGCACCTGATAGGAACGGCTGAACTGCAGCCATCATTCTCACGTGACCCATTGGCTCAATCGCACGGATACCAACAGCTGTATCGAAGATCGCGTAGTGCTCGGTCTTTAGACCAGGAGCGTCTACTACGTGTCCGTTTGTGCTGATGTGATCGATGATTGCTTCGATGGTCTCCTGAGAGTAACCAAGTCTGTGCAATGCGAATGGAATTGTCTGGTTAACAATCTGCATTGAACCACCGGTTGAGAGCTTCTTGTACTTAACTAGTGAGAAGTCAGGCTCAATACCTGTGGTGTCACAGTCCATCATGAATCCGATTGTTCCGGTAGGCGCAAGCAATGAAGCCTGTGAGTTACGCCATCCGTTTGATGAACCGATCTGAGTGTTTAGAGCCCACTGACGTGTGGCGTGCTCTAGAACTGAACGGTCAACCTCTGAAACTGAACGTAGGTTGGCGTTAGCTGCCTCGTGCTTACGCATGATGCGGTCGTGACCTGGCTTGTTGTGTAGGTAGCCATCGTAAGGACCAACAACACCAGCAAGTTCAGCTGAACGACGGTAAGAAGCTGCTGACATCAATGATGTGATTGCAGCTGCTAGAGCCTGTCCTTCTGTGCTGTCGTAAGGTAGACCGATTGCCATCAGCAATGCACCAAGGTTTGCATAACCAATACCTAGCTGACGGTAAGCACGTGTGGTCTCACCAATCTTCTCGGTTGGGAAGTCTGCGAAACAGATTGAGATATCCATTGCAGTGATGATCAACTCTGAAGCCTTTGTGAACTTCTCGCTGTCGAATGAACCGTCTGGGTTCAAGAACTTCAACAGGTTCAAGCTCGCTAGGTTACATGATGAGTTGTCCAAGTGCATGTACTCAGAACACGGGTTAGACGCTGTGATGCGACCTGATTCTGGAGTTGTGTGCCAGTCGTTAATGATGTCGTCGTACTGGATACCTGGGTCCGCACATGCCCATGCAGCATAGGCAATCTTGTCCCATAGCTCGCGAGCATCTACTTCTTCAATAACTTCACCGTTTGTGCGAGCACGTAGACCGAAGTTTGTGCCACGCTCAACAGCTGTCATGAACTCTTCGTTCACACGAACTGAGTTGTTTGCGTTCTGGTACTGAACTGAGTTGATGTCCTTGCCACCAAGCTCCATGTCGTAACCAGCATCGCGTAGCACGCGAATCTTGTCTTCTTCACGAGACTTGGTCTCAACGAATTCTTCGATGTCTGGGTGATCAACATCTAGAACAACCATCTTCGCTGCACGACGTGTTGCACCACCAGACTTGATTGTTCCTGCAGATGCATCAGCACCACGCATGAATGAAACAGGACCTGAAGCAGAACCACCTGATGAACGAAGAAGTTCCTTTGAAGAACGGATACGTGAAAGGTTTAGACCTGCACCTGATCCACCCTTGAAAATCATTCCCTCTTCGCGGTACCAGTTAAGAATTGATTCCATTGAGTCATCCACTGACAAGATGAAACAAGCTGAAACCTGCTGTGGGCTTGAGGTACCGACGTTGAACCACACTGGTGAGTTGAACGCGAACACCTGGTTTAGAAGCATGAAGGTTAGTTCGTGCTCGAAGATTGTTGCGTCTTCTTCAGTAGCGAAGTAACCGTGGTCACGTCCACCCTGTGTGTAAGTCAAGACAACACGGTTGATCAGCTGACGAAGGCTGAATTCACGTGCCGCAGTTCCTAGTGCACCACGGAAGTACTTTGTGGTCACGATTGTTGAAGCGTTCAAGCTCCAGAACTCCGGGAATTCAGCGCCACGCTGTTCGAAGATGGTCTCGCCAGTCTTCCAGTTGGTCTGAACTACATCACGGAACTCCCAGTTAACCTGGTCGTACGGGTGAACGCCTTCGGTGGTGTAAATACGCTCAATCTTGAGCCCTTTTCTCCCCTGAGCCGCACCAGCGTCAGTGTAAGCCGATGTATCGGTCATTGTGTTGCCTTTCTTTTAGTTTTTAGCTTGTTTATGTTTTGTAATCGCATTCGACTAGGTCGACTGCGAAACCTGGTTTTCGCGCTCTACTTTGAGCACAGCAATTGCTGCTTCGAAATCTTCTAATGTTTCCCAGCCCTGATAGACGCTTGCGTAACGCATGAACGCAACTTCATCAAGGGTTCTAAGTGGACCAAGAATGGCTAAACCAACTTCTTGAGCCTCAACCTGGGCTGCTCCGGTAGCTCGAATTGTCTCTTCTACTGTCTGAGCAAGCATTGCCAGATCGGCTTCGCTAACAGGACGACCCTGGCAAGCCTTTCTGACACCGTTGGCGATTTTGTCGCGACTAAACGGTTCTGTGGTTCCCCCGCGCTTAACTACCGAAAGACTCGAGGTTTCAGTGGTTGAAAACCTAGATCCGCACTCAGGGCACTGTCTACGACGGCGAATTGAGCTGCCATCGTCTGAAGTCCTTGAATCCATAACCCTGGAGTCCGCATAGCGACAGAATGGACAGTGCATGTTTTCCTCCTTTTGCAGGGTATTTCGACCATTTTTTACTGGGCAGAGAAACCAATATACACACAAGATGTGGTGATATTTACGTTTCCCGTCCCTATATCTTGTGGTTTGGGTGACTTTCTTGCCTGTATTTGTAATTGTCGGCGTGTTGCCTTGATAAATCAAGGTTTAAGCCCAAAAACCCTAACCTTCAACCAAAGAATTAACCTTTTTGTTACAAAAGAAAAGTCTTGATTTTTTACTGAAAACGGATTTTTATCGCTTCACCGTGAGCTTCTAAACCCTCTGAATCTGCGATAGCGACTACGTTAGTTGAGACCTCTGACAAGGCTGTTTCGCTATATTCGACGACCTGTTGAGGCCTCAGGAACGTGTGTACACCTAAACCTGAGCCGAATCTAGCTTGCCCGCCGGTAGGCAGCACGTGGTTAGAGCCAGCTAGGTAATCCCCTAGCGAAACTGGCGAGAAACTTCCCAAGAAAATGGCTCCAGCATTCGAAATCTTGCTTGCGAGCTGGCTATTTTGTTTGGTTTGGATCGACAGGTGCTCAGTGGCATAGAAATCCGCCACCCTGGCAGCCGAATCCATGTCGCTAACCAGCACCAAAGCGCTCTGTTGGCCCTTCAGAGCCTCCAAAATCCTTGCTTTGTTTGGTGCTGCTTCAACCTGTCTAGCAAGCTCTAAAGCCACCTTCTCGATGAATTCTCTAGAGTCTGAAACCAACACTGCTGCAGCAAGTTCATCGTGTTCAGCCTGGGAAATCAGATCAGCTGCCACAAAGCCAGGATTAGCTGAATCATCGGCTAAAACCATAATCTCAGTAGGTCCAGCTTCTGAATCGATTGCAATTACGCCTCTAAGCATTCGCTTAGCCGCCGCCACATAGACATTTCCAGGTCCTGTAACCAGATTCACTGGTTCCAAACCGATTTCAGGCACTCCATAAGCGAAAGCAATGACAGCTGCTGGTCCTCCGATTGTGTAGACATCCCTAACTCCCAGAAGTTCAGCGGTAGCAAGCACTGTTGGGTGTGGTCTGCCACCAAAAGCAGCTTGGCCAGGGGTTGCTATGGCTATCTTCTTCACTCCTGCAGCAAGTGCAGGCACTACATTCATGATCACACTTGATGGGTATACAGCCTTACCCCCAGGAACATAGAGACCAACCGAGTCAACTGGTTGATACCTTTGTGAAACGCTCGCCCCAGGTGCTAGTTCTGTTGAGAAACCTTTAGGCATCGACTCAATTGCAACTTTTCTAACTCTTTCAATCGCAATTTCAAGTGATGACCTCAAGTTTGGTTCGAGGTTAGCTATAGCATTTTGGAGTTCGGCTTCAGAAACTCGAATTGGGTCAATGTCTATTCCATCAATGTCTTTGGCAATGGCCTTTATGGCGTTAGAGCCGCCTGATCGAATCTTTTCAACAAGAGGACGAATAATCTCAACTGCCGAATCTAAATCGAGAGAGGCTCTTGGGATGTCCTGCAAAATCTGGTCAGCAGAAATTTCGCTGTTACTGAGATCTAAAAATCTAATCAAATTACTCAAAGCGAAAACTTCCTGTTAGTTGCTCTATTTTAGGACAACTCTTTGAAGAATCATTCAACTTCGTCTCGGCTAGGTTAACCTTGAACTCGGACAAGAAAGTAAAGCCATGGAAATCATCCCAAACAGCACCGAAGCCCTGAAGCAAGCATTTAGACGTCACGCCTCGGGTGTTTGCGTCATAACACTAAATGGTGTCGATGGATCTCCTGTTGGCTTCACCGCTACTTCAGTAACTTCTCTTGGGTCAGACCCAGCATTGGCAACCTTTAACGTTGCTCGAGGAGCAAGTAGCTGGCCAGCTTTGAAATCTTCTGAGTTTGTGTCAATTCAAATGCTCCATGAATCTTCACTGCAACTTGCACAAAAGATGAGCCAAGATCACACCAAGAGATTCTTAGATGATGACTGGTTCGTTCATGAGAAAACTGGCTTACCGATATTCAACAACGTGAATGCAGTTCTAATCGGAAGAATAATTCAAAGACACGAGGTCGCAGCTAATGCTGTAATCGTTGTTGAGATTATTGAAGGCCTATTGGCCGAAGAGCTCCCCAGCTTGCTCTACCACCAAAGGGGCTACGTCATCCCCGGCGATAGGCTCTAACCCTTCTTTGTTTTGAACTTCAGAGAGTTCAACTAAGTTATCCAAAGCTGATGTTCCGAAGTGTTGCTTCACTTCAGAAATTAATGCATCGCCAACAAATACTTTGTGCTTCAATCTGTAAGGCGTTACACCAGTACTTGATTTCATAAGTAGTTGAACTTCGGTTTGACCTGGGTATCTCTTGAAGATTCCATCCAGAATTTCAACATTCTTATTCGTCGCTAGATGTTCTGGGATGCTGATTTTCAAAGGGCCAACAAAGTTAGATTCTTCTTTTTCCAAAACTCTAATGTCATAGACATTTAGTGAGAAGCCATCATCTCTAGGACGCATCTTGCCTCGGATGGCAACCATGGTATCTACGTTCAACTTGTCAATGTGTTCTTGATAGGTCTTGTTGAAAATCATTAGGGTAACTTCACCTTCAAGATCTTCGATTGTCAGGTTCGCATAAATGTTTCCGGACTTACGTGCTGTCTTGACTTCAACAGCCGTGATTAATCCAGCGAGAGTTACTGCTTCTGTGTCAACGAAGTTGGTTCTTGAGATAAATGAATCGATAGTTTCGGTTGCGCTACTGCGAAGTCTGCTCTCTGCTCCTTGCAGTGGATGAGCACTGACGTATAGCCCCAGCATCTCTCGCTCTAAGCTCAGTAGCTGACGTTGAGGCCATTCGGCAAGATTGGCAATCTTGTAGCTAGTCTCTTCTGAATCAAAGTCACCAAACAAATCACTGTCGCCAGTTGATTTAGATTTCTTTGCCTTAATCTCAGCAGCAATAATCTCCTCGTGAGCTTCAAACAGAGCTCTTCTGGATACTCCAAACGAATCGAATGCTCCTGCTTTGATAAGGGATTCGATTACTTTCTTGGTGCAGACAGATGCAGGAACTTTCGAAACAAAATCCTGGAAGGATTCGAATCTTCCTTCAGTTTCTCTGGTTCTAACTATTTCTTGAACAACACCAAGACCTACATTTCGAATAGCTTCCAAACCAAAACGAATATCTTTACCAACAGCTCTAAAGTCTGCAATTGAGTCATTCACATCTGGAGCTAACACCTGAATTCCAGATCTTCTTGCCTCGCTTAGATAAACTCCAAGACGATCTCTAGAACTTCTAACTGAAGTAAGAAGAGCAGCCATGTATTCCTGCGGGAAGTTAGCTTTCATGTATGCAGTCCAGTAAGACAGAACTCCATAGGCAGCACTGTGTGCTTTGTTGAACGCATAGTCAGCAAATGGCAACAGTGTTCCCCAAAGCGTTTCTACAACAACATCGCTAAAACCGTTTTGCTTCATGCCGGCAGCAAAGCTTGCTTTTTGTTCATCTAGAACATCTTTGAGCTTTTTACCCATTGCACTGCGAAGAGCATCCGCTTGAACTAGAGAGAAGTTAGCAACCTTCTGAGCTACCGCCATTACCTGCTCTTGATAAACAATCAAGCCGTAGGTCGGATCAAGGATCTCAGACAGTGGACCTTCAAGATCTGGGTGGATTGAAGTCGGTTGCTCGTTGCCGTTCTTTCGGTGAGCGTAAGAAGTGTGAGAACCAACACCCATAGGTCCAGGTCTATACAGAGCAATAGCTGCAGAGATGTGCTCGAACTTAGATGGCTTCAAAATCTTTAGAAGAGATCTCATCTGACCACCATCAAGCTGGAACACTCCAAGAGTTTCACCTCTAGAGAGCATCTCGTAAGTTAGTTGATCTCCATCTAGGTCAAGATCTTCAAGAACAACTGTTTCACCTCGGTTCGATAGAGCATTCTCAATCGCCTTGTCCAAAACAGTAAGGTTTCTAAGACCTAGGAAGTCCATCTTGACTAGACCTAAATCTTCACAAGGCTTCTGAGCAAAGGCGGTGATGATGGCTCCATCATCGTCTCTTCTAATTACTGGAATCACGTCCATCAGAGGTACTGCAGACATGATTACACCGGCAGCGTGAACGCTTGTCTGTCGCTTTAGACCTTCAAGTCCTCTTGCCAGTTCAAATACTTTTCGAGCATCAGGATCTTCTTCAAGGATTCTTCTAAACTCCGCAGCCTCTTTGTATCTGCTCTTGGAGTCGGAGCTGTTAGTAGCTGCAGCGATAACTACAGGTTCAAACTCGATTGTCTCTTCTTCAAACTCTTCGTCAGTAGGTTCTTCAACTACAACTTCAGCAACTGGCTTGAGCTTTGGATCTTCGACCATTTCGCGAAGAGTCATTTCCTTACCCAAAATCATTGGTGGCATTGCCTTGGTTAGCTTCTCCCCAACCGAGTAATCCATTCCCAAGACTCTTGCTGCATCTTTTAGGCTCTGCTTTGCCTTAATGGTTCCGTAAGTGATGATCTGAGCAACTCTGTCATCGCCGTACTTCTCGGTAACGTATCTAATTACTTCTCCACGACGACGATCATCGAAGTCAACATCGATATCAGGCAAGCTCTTTCTGCTTGGGTTTAGGAATCTCTCAAAGATAAGACCGTACTTGATTGGATCAAGTGCAGTGATGCCCAATACGTAAGAAACAAGTGAACCCGCAGCAGAACCACGACCAGGACCGACTCTGATGCCCTGTGCTCTAGCCCAAGAAATAAAGTCAGCTACCACTAGGAAATAGCCAGGGAAGTTCATGTTCTTGATGACTTCAATTTCGTAAGCAATACGCTCTTGATACTCAGGAGCAATGTTGGTGCCGAAGCG
>JBIILH010000048.1:0-7973 GCA_044232765.1 Rhodoluna sp.
AGGCCAGGGAGTGACCATCTATTAGCAAAAGAGTAGGCTTGTTCTTGGTCATTGAAATAGCCTAACTTGACCAGTCTCAAACATCCGCCAACAGGGCTACTAGGAATTTATGTCTTCTGAAATGTCTCCAGAAATTGCTGCCTGGGTTGAAATACGAGGCTTAGGCGCACTTGCCGACAAGATGGGTATCAAGATTCTTGCTCTTGATGGAACCCATGGAGTGGCCACCATGCCAGCAGAGGGAAACACTCAGCCACTCGGAATAGTCCATGGCGGCGCGTACGTAGTTCTGGCAGAAACCTTGGGCAGTATGTGTGCAACTATTGCCGCCGGCCCAAACAGGCACGCGGTTGGAATTGAAATCAACGCTTCACATACTAAGAGCGCTCGTGAAGGTGTTATTAGAGCTACAGCCAAAGCAGTAAGTATTGGTAAGAATTTAGCCACCCATGAGGTTGTGGTGGAAGACGATCAGGGAAACAGACTTTCAACGGTCAGAATTACTAACTTCCTAAGAGATAACCGCTAAGGCTTTTCAGCTAGTTGCTCAATTACTGTTTGAGCAACCTGCTTCATCGAAAGACGTCTGTCCATTGATGCTTTCTGAATCCACCTAAATGCCTCGGGCTCATTGAGCTTCATCTTCTCAGTCAACAAGCCCTTAGCGCGATCAACCAATTTCCTAGTCTCAAGCTTCTCGTTCATCTCGTCAACTTCGCTTTCAGCGCTAGACATTCTCTCGTGCAATGAAAGGGCAATCCTAAGAGCAGGGATCAGGTTACTTGGATTAAAGGGTTTGACTACGTAACTATAAACCCCTGCTTCACTTGCTCGTTCAACCAGTTCTGGCGAGCTAAAGGCGGTCAACAGAACTACTGGTACTCTGTGTTCCTTCAGGATCTCAGCAGCTTGAAGTCCGTCAGTGCCTGGCATCTTGATGTCCATAAGAACCAGCTGTGGCTTTAGTTCGAGTGCTAATCTAACTGCCTCTGCCCCATCCCCAGCCTGACCAATTACATCGAAGCCTGATTCTTTAAGGGTCTCGACGATGTCTAAGCGGATAATTGCCTCATCCTCAGCCACGATAACGGTCGGACGGACAAGTTCATTCATAAGAATAGATTACTGCCGACAAACAGATTTCTTTGGAATGGTTTAGACTTTTCATCGTTACTTGCCGAAGTGGCGAAATGGCAGACGCGGAGCACTCAAAATGCTTTGCTCGAAAGGGCGTGTGGGTTCGACTCCCACCTTCGGCACAAGAAAAGAAAACCCCCAAATTACTTTGGGGGTACTTCTCTATCTGGCGTATGCCGGAGCAGCTCCGTTGATTGCATCGCCAACACGATGAACTCTAAGAGAGTTCGTTGAGCCTGGAATTCCAGGAGGTGACCCTGCAACAACAACAACTTCGTCACCCACCTTGGCTATACCTTTACCAAGCAAGATTTCATCAACCTGATGCATCATCTCATCGGTGTGTGTAACCTCTTGAACCAAATGCACGTTGGATCCCCAAACTAGAGAGAGACGACGTTGAGTCTCCTCTGAAGGGGTGAAAGCAATAGTTGGAATCTCGTGACGCAGACGAGATACACGTCTAAGGGAATCTCCACTTTCTGTAAAGACACAGATGAACTTAGAACCTAGAAGTTCTGCGATCTCAGCAGCAGCTAGTGTAACTGCTCCACCATGAGTGTGTGGCTTTGTGCCAAGAGGTGGGATTCGACTAAGCCCGTTATCTTCGGTTGACTCAATGATGCTTGCCATTGCAGCAACAGTCTCTACTGGGAACTCCCCAACCGATGTCTCTCCAGAAAGCATCAAGCAGTCAGCTCCGTCAAGCACCGCGTTAGCAACGTCGCTCGCTTCAGCTCTAGTTGGTCTAGAAGCGGTGATCATTGACTCAAGCATTTGAGTCGCAACGATTACAGGCTTTGCCCATCTTCTTGACAACTCGATTGCACGCTTTTGAACTAGAGGAACCTGCCAGAACGGAAGCTCGACACCTAGATCTCCACGGGCGACCATGACACCATCGAAAGCATCAATGATTTCCTCTAGAGCATCAACAGCCTGAGGCTTCTCAATCTTTGCAATAACTGGAAGGAACTTTCCTTCTTCTTTCATGATTTCGTGAACGCGAACAATGTCTGATGCGTTTCTAACAAATGAAAGAGCAATCATGTCAACACCGAGACGAATAGCCCAGCGAAGATCATCCTCATCCTTCTCGCTCAAGGCAGGTACATTGACAGCAACACCAGGTAGGTTAATTCCCTTGTTATTGCTAATCACGCCAGCTACTTCAACAACAGTGGTTACAGACTTGTCGTCCACAGCAGTTGCACGCAGACCGACTTTTCCATCATCAATAAGAAGAACATCGCCAACCTTGACATCTCCTGGCAAACCCTTGAAGGTAGTTGAACAAATGTTTACATCACCCTGGATGTCTTCAATGGTGATTGTGAAGGTTGCACCTTTTACCAGAGTGACAGGGCCGTCGGCGAATCTTCCTAAACGAATCTTTGGACCTTGCAGGTCTACGAAGATACCAATTGGCTTATCTAGATCTGCGGCTACCTTGCGAACTAGGTTGTAGACGCCTTCGTGAACGTCATAGCTTCCGTGGCTCAGGTTCATACGGGCTACATCTACACCCGCTTCAACAATGGCTCTGATTGATTCATAGGTTGAAACTGCTGGTCCTAGGGTCGCAATGATTTTCGCGCGTCTCATATTTTCCTTTTGTTATTGCTTTATATTGACAAGCCTACCGAAGGGTTAGGCGTGAATTCCTGTGTCTGTTGGTTTGACTGGTGCTGGCAGGGATGTTGACCCCTCTAGGTACTCATCGATTGCAGCTGCTGCGGCTCTACCCTCAGCAATAGCCCAAACGATGAGGCTTGCTCCTCTTCCAGCATCTCCTGCTACGAACACTCCATCGATGTTTGTAGCGTACTTCTGGTTTCTAGCCAAATTGGACTTCTCATCTGTTTCAACTGAGGTTGAATCAACAGAGATGTTTGACTCAGGTCCGGTGAAGCCAAGTGCAAGTAAGACTAGATCTGCCTCGATGATGGTCTCTGTTCCTGACTTAGGAACTCTTCTGCCATCAATGAACTCTGTCTCTGCTACTTCAATGCCCTTAACCTTGCCGTTCTCACCAACAAAGCGAACTGTGTTAGCAAGATACTTGCGCTCACCGAACTCCTCATGAGCACTAGCGACTTCAAACAGGTTCGGGAATGTTGGCCAAGGCTGGTTCTCTGATCTTTCAGAAGGAGGCTGATTTCCAATGGCAAGGGTTGTAACAGATAAAGCTCCTTGACGAGTAGCGGTTCCTAGACAGTCCGCTCCAGTGTCACCGCCACCAAGAATGATTACTTTCTTACCAGTGGCTAATGTTTGGTTCTCTACTTCGAATCCTGAAACAACTTTGTTTGCCTGAGTCAGGTAATCCATCGCGAAGTGAACACCATCCAGGTTTCTACCCTCAACTTGAAGATCTCTAGGTCTAGGAGCTCCTGTGGCTACAAGGACTGCCTCATATCTTCTGAAAAGGTCATCCCAGCTGATGTCAGTACCGATAGAAACACCAGTTCTGAATCTGGTTCCCTCAGCTTCCATCTGTTCCAAGCGGCGATCGATGTGATACTTCTCCATCTTGAAATCAGGAATACCGTAGCGAAGTAAACCACCAATTTGGTCATCCTTTTCATAGACGGCAACGGTGTGGCCAGCTCTAGTTAATTGCTGAGCCGCAGCCAAACCAGCAGGGCCAGAACCAACAATTGCTACAGTCTTTCCTGTCATACGCTCTGGTGCGTGTGCTTCTACCCAACCTTTATCAAACGCTTGTTCAATGATTGAAGCTTCGATCTCTTTAATTGTGACTGCAGGTTGGTTGATACCAAGCACACAAGAACTTTCACAAGGCGCAGGACATAACTTTCCAGTGAATTCTGGGAAGTTGTTAGTTGCGTGTAGACGTTCAATTGCCGACTTACCATCTTGACGCCAGGTTAAATCGTTCCATTCAGGAATAAGGTTTCCAAGCGGACAGCCATGGTGACAGAAAGCAATACCGCAGTCCATACATCTACCCGCTTGGTTCTTAAGTACCGCTGGGTCAGTAGGTTCGTAAACTTCTTTCCAGTCCTTGATACGAACTTCAATTGGTCTTCTCTTAGCTGTCTCGCGCTCAGTAACTTTTAGAAAGCCTCTAGGATCTGCCATTGACGCTCACCTCCAAAATTCTCTTCCACACTTCGCTGCCGTCGAGGTCTTCACCGTTCAAAGTTGCAGCTGCCTGAATCTTCTTAACATTGGCATAGTCTCTTGGCAAAACCTTTGTGAAATGCTTTTGAGCCTCACTGAAACTTTCTAGCAATGACGAAGCTAACTTCGAACCTGTCTCAAGGACATGTCTCTCAAGAAGGGCTTGTACTGCACTAGCATCGGCTTCGTCTAGTGGAAGAAGGTCAATTTCACCATCAGTTAGAGCGCTGTGGTTCACAAGGTCAGCTCTTAGTTTGTAGACGTAAGCAACTCCGCCTGACATACCAGCAGCAAAGTTCTTACCAGTTCTTCCTAGAATCAGAGCTGTTCCACCAGTCATGTACTCAAGACCGTGGTCACCAACACCTTCAACCACGGCTGTTACTCCAGAGTTTCTAACTAGGAATCTCTCTCCAACAATTCCACTCAAGAACATGCTTCCGCTTGTAGCACCGTAACCAATGACGTTTCCTGCGATAACGTTCTGATCTGCAGGGAATACAGAGCTCTCTGATGGCTTCACGACAATCAGTCCACCTGATAGACCTTTACCCACGTAGTCGTTAGAGTCGCCTGAGATGGTTAGCTTGATTCCACTAGGAATGAAAGCTCCGAAAGATTGACCAGCTGAACCAGTAACGCGAATGTCGATAGTTGCTTCAGGTAATCCAGCAGATCCATATCTCTTAGTAACTTCATGTCCAAGCATGGTTCCAACAGCTTGAGCTGTGTTGTTGATAGGAAGATCAATGATGACCTGCTGAGCATCCTCGAGTGCTGATGTGCTCAACTTGATTAACTGGTGGTCGAAGTGCTTCTCTAACTCGTGGTCTTGATATGTGAATCGACGAAGCGGTCCGGTGTTTGGCTTAGGTGCAGAAAGGATCGGAGTTAGGTCTAACCCGTCAGCCTTCCAGTGGCTAATTGCTCGGTTGGCATCCAAGAGTTCAGAATGACCAATTGCCTCATCTAGAGATCTGAATCCAAGTGCTGCTAGATACTCTCTAACTTCTTCAGCTAGGAACATGAAGAAGTTAACTACATGTTCTGCTTGACCTGTGAATCTTGCTCTCAGGTCAGGGTTTTGTGTTGCCACACCTACTGGGCAAGTATCTAGGTGGCAGACACGCATCATTACACAACCAGAAACAACTAGTGGCGCGGTAGCAAAACCAAATTCTTCAGCACCAAGTAGCGCAGCAATAACAACGTCGCGTCCAGTCTTCATCTGACCATCAACTTGAACAGAGACTCTATCTCTCAGGCCATTAACCATGAGTGTCTGCTGTGTTTCAGCAAGACCTAGTTCCCAAGGTGTTCCAGCATGCTTTAGAGAATTCAGAGGTGAAGCACCTGTACCACCATCGTGACCCGAAACTAGAATCACATCGGCTTTGGCCTTAGCTACACCTGCTGCAACAGTTCCAATACCAACCTGGCTCACCAGCTTCACATGCACTCGTGCACTTGAGTTAGCTCTCTTTAGATCGAAAATGAGCTGCTTGAGGTCTTCAATCGAGTAGATGTCGTGATGAGGTGGTGGTGAAATAAGTCCAACACCAGGAGTTGAATGTCTTATGTTGGCAATCCATGGGTAAACCTTGTTTGGAGGTAGTTGTCCACCTTCACCTGGTTTAGCTCCTTGAGCCATCTTGATCTGAATGTCGTCGGCGTGAGTTAGATACATGCTTGTCACACCAAAGCGACCAGAGGCTACCTGCTTGATAGCGCTTCGTCTTGCTGGGTCCAGTAGTCGACCAACTTCTTCTCCACCTTCACCGGTGTTTGACTTAGCACCGATCATGTTCATGGCGATAGCTAGTGTTTCGTGGGCTTCAGGTGAGATAGAGCCATATGACATTGCACCAGTTGAGAATCTCTTTACAATCTCAGTTGCTGGTTCTACTTCAGTGATTGGAACAGCAGGTCTAACACCTTCTCTTAGAAGGAATAGACCCCTAAGAGTCATTAGCTGCTCTGCTTGGTCGTCAATCAGTTTTGTGTACTGTCTAAAAATGTCGAAGCGCTTTGTTTTGGTTGCGTGTTGCAACTTAAAGATGGTTTCTGGGTTGAAAAGATGCGGTGGACCTTCTCTTCGCCATTGATACTCGCCACCAACTTCTAATTGCTCATGTGGTCTGATAGCTCGTTCAATTGGATAAGCACTTGAGTGACGAGTTGTGATTTCTTCAACAATTACATCGATACCAATACCGCCAAGTTGGCTTGTAGTACCAGTGAAATAAGCATCTACAAACTCTTGGCTTAGTCCAATAGCTTCGAAACACTGAGCACCTGAGTAAGAGGAAACCGTTGAAATACCCATCTTCGACATGATCTTGAGAACACCTTTACCAAGGCCCTTGATGATGTTCTTGGTTGCCTGTTCAATAGTCACACCCTGAATAGTTCCGTTACGAACCATAAGTTCTACAGATTCGATTGCAAGGTACGGGTTTATAGCAGCAGCTCCATAACCAATCAAAGCTGCGACGTGATGCACTTCTCTCACATCTCCTGCTTCAACTACAAGGCCAACCTTGGTTCTGTTACCTGTGCGAATCAGGTGATGGTGAACTGCTGAGGTTAGAAGTAAGGATGGAATAGGTGCAAGTTCTCTATTGCTGTCTCTGTCTGAAACAACAACGAATCTACAACCAGCAGCAACAGCTTCATCAAGCTCACTACAAATGTCCTTTAGTCTTTGGACGAGAGCTTCTGCACCTTCGTCGACTCTAAAGAGTCCTTTAACGATGTGTGATTTTCCGATGCCTGAATCCTCAGCGAATTTAATCTTTGAAATTTCATCGTTGGTAAGTACTGGAAAATCAAGTACGACCATCTGAGCATGCTCAGGGGTTGCTGACAACAGGTTCTGCTCTGGACCGATTCCAACACCTAGTGAGGTAACAACCTCCTCGCGGATGCTGTCTAGCGGAGGGTTTGTTACCTGAGCAAACTGCTGAACAAAATAGTCAAATAGAAGTCTTGGTCTGTCACTTAGAGCTGCAATCGGTGTATCGGAACCCATAGCTCCTAGAGGTTCAGCTCCAGCCTTAGCAATCGGTGCTACGAGGATTCTTAGGTCTTCTTCTGTGTAACCAAAGGTTCTCTGGCGTCTACCAACAGAACTTTTTGTGTAGGCAACGTGCTCACGTTCGGGAAGATCCTTCAGATTGATACGGTTCTCTTCTAGCCACTTACCCCAAGGTTCAGCCGCAGCAATCTCTGCCTTGATCTCTGAGTCATCGATCAAACGACCGGTTGCAGTGTCAGCCAAGAACATGCGACCTGGTTGCAATCTACCCTTACGGACAATTCGACTAGGTTCAATATCAACAACACCAATTTCAGAAGCTAGAACAACAAGTCCATCTTCGGTGACAATGTATCTTCCAGGTCGAAGTCCATTGCGGTCTAGAGTCGCTCCAACTAGGTTTCCATCAGTGAAGATAACAGCAGCTGGTCCATCCCATGGTTCCATGAGCATGGAGTGATACTCATAAAAGTCTCTAAGTTGAGGATCCATGTCAGTCTGCTTTTCCCAAGCTTCAGGAATCATCATCATCATTGCGTGTGGTAATGAACGGCCTGACTGAACAAGAAGCTCAAGTACCTCGTCGAAAGATGCAGAGTCACTACCACCAGCAGTAATGATTGGCTTGAGTTGATCGATGTCTTTCAGTGCT
>JBIILH010000124.1:0-2577 GCA_044232765.1 Rhodoluna sp.
AGATAGTTAGAGAAAACACTGAAGGTGAATACAGCGAAGTCGGTGGACGATTCAACCGCGGAACAGTTAGAGAAGTAGCTCTCCAAGAAGCAGTCTTCACCAGAGTTGGAATTGAACGTGTAGTTCGATTCGCAGCAGAGCTTGCATCAAAGCGTTCAAAGAATCTAATCTCTGCTACCAAATCAAATGGAATCATTCACTCAATGACTTTCTGGGATGAAGTAGTTCAGGATGTCATGAAGGATTATCCAGATGTGACTTGGAGATCAATGCACGTTGATGCACTAGCTGCTCGTATCGTTAGTCATCCAGAGACACTAGATGTAATTGTTGCCTCTAATCTTTTCGGAGATATCTTGAGTGACATTGGGGCAGCCGTTGTTGGAAGTCTTGGAGTAGCTCCATCAGGAAATATTAACCCAACTAAGGGTCCTGGTCTATTTGAACCTGTTCATGGCTCCGCTCCAGATATTGCTGGCATGGGAATTGCTAACCCAATTGGTCAAGTGTGGTCTGCTGTGATGATGTTGCAAAACCTAGGAGAGGCTGATGCAGCAAAACTCCTAGCTGATGCAATCAACCACGTGACTAGTGAAGGTAAAACACTCACTAAAGACTTAGGTGGAAACTCATCAACTAGTGAAGTCGGAAATGCCATCTCTTCTGCACTGACAGATCTAAGTAAGGGGGCTTTGAAATGAGTAGACCGCAGATCATGCCTCGTGGCGAAGAGAGACTTTACTTTGAAGCTCTAGCAGAGAACAGACTTACCTTTGGGTTATGCACCTCTTGCTCAAAGGCTCACTTCTATCCAAGAACAGTATGCCCAAGCTGTCACAGCGATCAGATTGAATACAGAGTTAGTTCAGGCAAAGGAACTATTTACACTTTCACTACCCAGTATCGAGCTGGTAACCCAGTCCTAGAAGACAAGGTTCCTTACACGATAGTCATGGTTGATCTAGCTGAGGGATACCGCATGATGGCGGACCTAATTGGTTCTGCACCTGAAGACATTTCTATAGGCCTACCTGTGGTTGCTGAAATCGAGCATCCAGAAAACGGACACTCTGTTGTTCACTTCCGCTTGGAGGTGTCTAATGGCTGATAAGTCAGTAGCAATTGTAGGTGCAGCACAAGTCGACATCTTCAAGACAAAAGACCGCTCTCCCGTTGGCTTAGCCGCTCTAGCTGCTAAGCGTGCTGTTGAAGATGCTGGTTTGAAACTATCTGATGTTGATGCCTTGTTTACTTCTTCTTCTTACTACGCAATGCCAACACTAACCATGGCTGAGTATCTTGGTCTTTCACCAAACATTGTGGATTCAACTTCAACTGGTGGCTGTTCATTTGTTCAACACTTGGGACATGCGGTGGCAATGATCAACCAAGGTCTATGTGAAGTTGCACTAATTGTTTATGGCAGCACTCAAAAAACTGATGCAGGAAAACTTGTAAGCATTGCAGAGCACTCTGTCTATGAACAGCAGTATGGGCTTATTCACCCGCTTGGAGCTTTCGGACTAATTGCCAATAGACACATGAAAGAGTTTGGCACTACCAGTGAACAGCTAGCTCAGTATGCAGTCTCTGCAAGAGAATGGGCACTACTAAACCCAGAAGCCCCATATCCAACAGCACTTACTGTTGATGAAGTTTTGAGTTCACCTATGGTTGCTTCTCCACTACACAAACTTGACTGCTGCCTAGTAACTGATGGAGCAGGAGCAATTGTTGTTACATCAGGAAAGAGAGCAGCTTCATTGAAGCAGAAGCCGGTTTGGGTTCTAGGAACAGGTGAAGCACAAAATCATAGAAACATTTCACAGATGCCAGACTTCACAACAACTAAAGCATCAGTTTCAAGTAAGCGTGCATTTGAACAAGCTGGAGTTGGTATTAAAGACATCGACACAGCACACGTCTATGACGCTTTCACAATCAGCTTGTTGATTCTTCTAGAAGATCTTGGTTTCTGTAAGAAGGGTGAAGGCGGTGCATTTGTTGAAAACGGTCGTCTTGCTCCTGGTGGCGAATTGTCCTTGAATCCAAATGGTGGAGGACTATCTTTTTCACATCCAGGAATGCTCTCGATGTTCTTGATTATTGAAGCGGTTACTCAACTTAGAGGTACTGCTGGAACTAGACAGCACGAAGGAGCTAAGTTATCGCTAGTTCATGGAATGGGCATGACCTTAGCTTCACACGCAACAGCCATTCTTGGAAATGAGGCACCATAATGATGCAGCGAAAGATAGGCACACTGAGCACTTCGGTGTTGGGAATTGGTTGCAACAACATGGGCCGAGGCTTAGATCAGAACGCTACTCAGGAAATAGTCGACACAGCATTAGACAGCGGCATCAACTACTTTGACACTGCAGATAAATATGGTGAGACCAGATCAGAGAGTTTCCTCGGTAAAGCAATCAAAGCAAAGCGTAGTCAAGTAATTGTGGCAACCAAGTTTGGTTTGGTCTTGCCAGACCAACCTGAAAGTGGTGGAGCTTCTGCTTCCTGGATTCGCAAAGCAGTAATCGGCAGTCTCACCAGATTAGACACCGACTATATCGACCT
>JBIILH010000049.1:0-7865 GCA_044232765.1 Rhodoluna sp.
TAGCTAAGGTCAGTTCATCCGTTGAGATACCCGTTCCAACGACTACTGAGTTTGGCTTGATGAATCGACCGATTGACCCAAGCCCAATCATGTGATCTTTCATAGCCAAACGAACAGGGGACTGGAAGAATACCTTCTTGTCTGTGTAGTGGCTAACAATCAGAGGAGATAGCCAGTCACCGAAGTTACCTGGGAATGGCTTAGCCCACCAAGCAAGGTTGATTGAGGATGAAGAAGGCTTGCTTGCGTAATACAAGAAGCTCTTAGATGCTTCAACAGAGTTCATCTCAGCTTGAGTAAGTAGATACTTCGCCTCAAACATTTCCTTCATGCTGTTGAACTTCTCAACCTGACCTGCTTGAGCAGCTAGTTGAAGGTCATCAGAGATCTTCTTACGCTTCTGGAACTCAGGGTTAGAAGAAACAGCTGTTAGCTTGCCTGTGACGCCTAAGGTGTCAGAGAGGAGTCGAATTCTGTTTGACAACTTAGGAGGCAGCTTACGCTCAATGCTCTTAGCCAGGTTTAGTGCCTTCTTGCGAAGACCTGAGTTATTAGCACTGTGCTGTTCTACCTTGCCCTTGAAGTCAGCTACGTTACCACTGGCACCAAACTTGAAGAATGCATTTCTAGATGCGTCGCTTGTGGTTCCCATGCCAACAACAGCGTTAGAAGGAATGATCTGGAAGGTCATGTTGTCGCAGTTAGCTTTCCAAGCTTCTTCCATGAAGTAGTCATCCGTTGCTTTGACTGTTGATACCTTTTCTAGTTCAGCAGCTTCAGCAATCATCTTGCGAGCAAGAACTGTTGTGTTTACACCCCAGAATGATGGTTCCCAGAATCTAGATCTACGTTCGTAACCAATAGTTAGGGGAGATGAGTAACCTCTTTGGAATCCAACGATGTCTGCTGAAGTGTTGAATATGTATTCAGGTAATTCCAGAATCATGCAGTCAACATCCATCCAGAAAACTTTCTTATCTGGGTTTGCTGCACAAACTTCAGCTAGGAAAGGAACTTTCTTGCGACAGATATCTGCCCAGTCCTCTCCTTCTTTCTTTTCGATTTCACGAAGAACATATTCAACGCCAAGCTCTTCTAGGTTTTTAGCAAGACGTTCACCGTGAGCTCGGTAATAGTCATCTGCTGTGTAAAAAGAGCAGACAACTACGTTTAGATTTGAAGCCATAAAAATACCCTGCTTACCTTAGATCTCTTTGTTGAACTCTTGAAGCCAGGCGCGAAGCTCTTGACCGATATCTTCTCTATCCACACCTAGACGAAGAGTTGCTTTGATAAAGTCCAGTTTGTCTCCAGTGTCGTAACGTCTCCCCTTGAAGACGACACCTAGAACGCCACCACCGCGCTCAGGGTTTTGTGCAGCAGTCATAAGTGCATCAGTTAGTTGGATCTCACCACCACGACCAGGCTCAGTCTCTTCAAGAATGTCAAAGATCTCTGGACGCAAAACATATCTTCCAATCACAGCAAGGTTCGATGGAGCTTCATCGTTCTTAGGCTTCTCAACAAGACCTGTGATTCTTACAACACCATCTTCAATAGAGCCTTCAGTAACAGCACATCCATATAAATGTATTTGTTCTGGGCTTACTTCCATCAAAGCAACTACGTTCTCTCCAGTTGCTTCATGAACCTCAAGCATCTTTGAAAGAAGAACATCTCTTGCGTCCATGACATCGTCACCTAGAAGCAAAGCGAATGAGTTGTTAGCGATGTGAGCTTTACCTCTAAGAACAGCGTGACCTAGACCCTTTGGGTCTCCCTGTCTCACATAGTGAATATTGGCTAATTCAGAAGAAGCCATAACTTTGGCTAGACGATCTTTGTCACCTTTAAGCTCAAGGTTCATTTCTAGTTCGGCTACACGGTCAAAGTGGTTCTCTAAAGCATTCTTGTTACGACCGGTGACCATCAAGATGTCTTGAAGACCAGCCTCAACTGCCTCTTCGACTACATACTGAATAACAGGCTTGTCGATTAGGGGGAGCATCTCTTTAGGCATTGCCTTGGTTGCTGGAAGAAAACGTGTACCCAAGCCTGCTACCGGAATAACGGCTTTAGTTACTTTGTATTTAGACATTTGCTTATGTGTTCCTATCGGTTCACCATAAGTCTAGTTTCACCGCTTGAGGAACAGCCCAGCAAGGAAACCTGTTCCCCAGCTAAAGTGCATGGTTGGCAGGGTAATCATCAGGGCTAACTTGGCTCTAAAGCTCAATTCCTTAGCAGTTAGGGAGATCAAGATGACCGCCAGGGCATAGGAAATAAGGGGCAAAAGCCCAATTACTCCGCCAAAACCAAATATTGAGAGCAAAAGCCCAATAAATGACCCTAAAACAAGAGCTGGTGGAGCAAAATACCTAAGATTCGCCTTATTTGGGTGAGATTTAGTCAAAAGTGCTCGCCAAGCGCCAGTATCGAAGAACTGTTTGGTGAGTTTTCTCCAGGTACTTCTAGGGAAGTAGGTAACTACAAGGCTTGGGTCAAACCAGACCAGTTCACCTGATTCCCTAATCCGAAGGTTCAATTCCCAGTCCTGGCCACGGATCATCTTCTCATCGAAGCCACCGAGCTTAGTAAGGACATCTCTGCGGAATACGCCTAGATAAACAGAATCGCTAGGGCCTGCTTCTCCACCGACGTGATATGTGCCACCACCTAAACCAAATCTGCTGCCGTAAGCCCAGGCCACTGCTTTCTGGAAAGGAGTTACTCCTTGAGCCTTCATCAATCCACCAACATTGCCTGCACCTGTTTCGCTCAAGATCTTCACTGCACTAATTGAATAGTCAGGGGAGAGCACGCTATGGGCATCAACTCTGATAACTACATCATGTTTAGCTTTAGCAATGGCTAGGTTCAGACCAGCTGGGGTCTTACCTGTTGGGTTTAGAACCAATTGGACTGGATACTCTTTGCTCAAAGCTTCGGCTATCTCATTGGTCTTATCTTTCGAAGGACCTAGAGCCAGAATGACTTCCACTTGGCCCTCTACTAAACCTTGCTGCTCAAAGATAGATGCAACAGCACTTCGAAGATGAGCCTGCTCGTTCAGCACAGGCATGATGAATGAAATAGAGCTGGAGGGCTTAACTGAGTTCACATTCATACCTTACTTCAATGAGTATTACTGGCAACGAGTACCAAGCAGGAATTAGTTAACGTAGTTGGCGGTGATTGTTAGAGAATCCGCAGTGCCGGTAGCAACTAAAGACTTGGTTACCTTTGTTGGTTTGATTCCCTTTGCGTTTAGAAGTTTGACGACTAGATCGGCTCTTTGCTTTAGCAGGGCGTTGTTCTTAGCTGTTGAGAATGTTTTTACCTTAGGCATGCTCACTGTGACAACGAGGCTCTTTGAGGACTTCAGTTTTGTAATAACACTGTTTAGTGAACTTGTTCCCTTTGAAGTAATCTTCGCAACTGACTTGGAGAATCCAATTGAACTTTTAGTAGTTCGCTTTGTGTAGACATATACTTTTACAGTTTCAGTGTGAGTTTGTTTACCGCTGGCAGAGGTAACCAAGATAGACACATTGTTGAGACCATCTTTTAGATTCTCCGTATTAGACACAGTTGCAGTTGCATCAAACTCATTCGTAAATACTTCAACATCTACTGACCTAGTGCCTGCTGGCATATAAATAGTTGAACCCATAGTGCGTCCGATGTTGTTTACAGAAATTGACTCGATTCCTGTGTCCCATGGGGCGGAGAGGGATTGAAGATTCCTGAGCTGACTCCCAAGTCGCCAAACAGTTGCATTTTGATAGTCAGTGAAAACGTTATAGCTCGGCCCAAAAGGATCTGCCGTGGCAGCGACACTTATAGCGGAAGCAACTTCTCCTGCCATTGTTTCCAGGTCAAGAACTGCAGCTTTATTAGCAACGTCTGCCAGAGACTGTTGATACATTGCAGAACAAGCAGGCACTGCCCAGCACTTGTTGATCATGAGAGCAGGAGATCTGAAGTAGCTCAGAGAACCATTCCAGGTTTGGTCTGTTCCCCAAGGCAGAAGAGTCACATTCCCGTATCTATCAAAGTTGAGGAAGTAGTTGTTCTTATTCATCACGTAGCCATCCCAGTGACCGGTGTAAAGTTCTGTCGCCCAACCAAGTGTCATTTGTTTCATGTTTGCAATTTTCCCCATGGCCGTCCACCAAGCAGGTCCGCCCAGGGCTTGAATTGCTATGAAGGCAGTTAGATCTGAGGTGTCAGTGTCACTTCCAGATTCGATTGCAAATTGATATTCATTTCCTGCATAGAAGTCAGGGAAGTAAGGAACGGCCCCTTTATAAAGATGTGAGCTAGATATTCCCCAACGAGAAAGAAGTTGTTTGTTCATCGTTTCGATGTTGAGATGCAATCCGTAGTCAATGCCATTTAGGCTGACGTTTGCATACCCGGTTCTAGGGGATGGGACACCTAAGGCACGGTAAAGCCTGTATGTAAGAGTCTCGTGAATGTAGCTAGGGTCTTGAACCATGTTATTCAAGGTGAACTTGGATATTCCAAACAATGTTTGTTTATCCACAAAGGCATCCATCTTTATCTTGAAGGCTGCCTTTTGAGTTACATCGCGCCAAGATCCCCAAGCTCCTTTTAGATGAACACCTACCGTGTATGGTCCATAGACCTTGCCATCCATGGTGAAGGACATCTCTGTTTCACGCCAATCCCCTTCGTTTTCCCAGTTCACATTCGGTGACTTAAGGGACTCGAAGTCCTCGTCGGACATTTCCATAGTGAAGTTGTTCACTTTTAGGGGATCGAAGACCTTGGCGGCATCATCGGTGCCTTCAACATAGTTTGCACTCGCTTGGGAGGCCGGGGCACTCAGAAAATTCCCAGTAATTGCGACGATAATCAAAGCCGAAACGGCAATGGCTTTCCTCGTCCTAGACATAGAGAAAGCCTACCCACATGTTCCTATAGTCTGAAGGTCTGATGAAAACACAAAGGAAATTCACAAGAACACGAGCCATAAAGGCCGTTAGCTTCTTAGTGGCTACCTCATTCCTAGTATCTGGTTCAATTCCTGCTAGCGCTGCAACAGGTTGCATCTACACACCTACTTTAGAAAAATCTCGTCAAGCACCAGATCTTTCACTTGGGAATTTTGTAACCGCAAAGTCATGGCAATGGAAGCCTGGAAGCGATGCCAGCAGCGCATCTTTATCATCTCTTGGGGCAAAGGTTTCAGTTGTTTCAGGAAACTTGAGAAACATTACTCTTGGAGTTCTGCACTTGGGAGTACCGAGGTCTCAGGAGCTACGTGTTTTAACCGATTCAAATTCCAAAACTGTCGCGGCTATCAACGGCGATTACTTTGATGGTTCAGGGCCATGGAATGCCATGGTTGAATCTGGGCAAGTCTCATATTCACCTCCAGGTGAAACTGAAGTGTTTGGCTTAGTTCGCAAAAAAGTAGTTGAGAGTCACGGATACCGCACTACTGGAACAGTGAAAATCGGAACGAGGTCATTTAAGTTAACTGGAGTTAATCAACTAGAGCCTGGTCCATCTTCCTTAGTTCTTTACAAGAGCAATTTCGTTAGACCGGTTACACCTAAGGGCTCAGTCACACTTCTTATTAGGGCAGGAAAACTAGCTAAGGTTTACCCGAAAGGTGCTTCCATCTCAGCAAAAACTGGTTACGTGATTCAGGTCAAGGGATATCTTGCTTCACACGTTGCAAAGATGAAGGTAAATTCCAAAGTCACTTTTAGCCGTCCCCCAATGCCAAAGTATGAAGAAAGAATTGCAGCGGACACTATTACGACTTATGGAAACATTTCTAGCAAGTCAAATACATTGAGCATCGACTCAGTGAACTACACGAACCTCGGTCCAGGGGCAACGCTTTTTGACGACAATTTTAAATCTACGACCAAAGCCGGTAGAGCGACTTTGAGAATTGTTCCAGACAGCACTGGCAAGTTTCTTGTCAAGAATATTTACAAAACAGGCGCAGCTCTAAAAGTTGACACCAACAGTTTTATTGTTCAAGCTCGTTCAACCCAAGCTGCATTGGTCGCCAACAAATTCAAAGTTGGCGACAGTGTAAGTATTTCTAGAGCGTACCAAGCCGAAGCAAAGTCTGAATTCATAACTGCTGCCGGACGAGGTCCGAGAATTGTTCAGGGTGGAAAGATGATTTGGATTTGCGCTCAGCACCCAGACACCTTTAGACCAAGGACAGCAATCGGTTGGAACCAAGACGGGCAAGTCTGGTTTGTTACCTCTAGTCGCGGTCTACTTGCTTTTGACTTCGGTTACCGCCAAGGTGGATCAACGTCTAGCCAAATGGCAAGATGGCTACTTCAGCTCGGTGCTACAGATGGAATCTTGCTGGATGGCGGAAGCTCAACCGTTATGTATGTCGACGTGCCTGAAGAGGGGCCAAGGCTAAAGAGGTTTGATCTTCCTGATGAGTCTTGGACGAGAGATCTTGTGAACGGATTCAGTATTGAGAGAAGAAACTAGCCTTTTTTCTTAGGCTTCATAATTGTTGCTGAAAGTTTGATTGAAAACCTTCTTGTTGAGAATCTACTTATTAGAGCGATGATCTTGTTCAAAGGCCCATCAATTACTGCTGCCGGAGAGTTTGATCTAGACAGGGCTGCAAACGTGCTGTCAATGACGTTCTCTGAACTGCGAATGAATTTGCCAAGAGCAGGGGAGTTGCCATTTGCGTCAAAGAACTCCGTTGCTGTTGGACCTGGACAAACAGCAAGTACCTTCACTCCACTCTTTCTTGTCTCACCCCAAAGTGCTTCGGTGAAAGATAGCACGAACGCTTTTGTAGCCCCATAGACAGCCATGTAAGGCAGTGACTGGAAAGCCGCAGTCGATGCGACATTGATCACGATTCCATCTTTGCGCTCAACCATTCCAGGTAGAAAAGCGTGGGTAAGTTCCACAAGTGTGCTCACGTTAACAGTCAACTCATCAACGACGAACTTGTTGTTCTCCGTGATGAACTCGGCTGTTTTACCAAAACCGGCATTGTTGATGAGAATGTCAATTTGAGTGCCGCGACCTTTAAGCACATTTGCAAGGGTTGAAGCTGCGTCTTTGGCGCTAAGGTCCATCGGCAGCACGCTCGCAGCATAGATGCCATGATCTGCTGAAATGCGATCAGCAAGAGCTCTTAGTCGATCCGCTCTTCTCGCAACAAGAATCACTTTGACCCCCATGGACGAAAGCTTGAGAGCATATGCTTCACCTAGGCCTGAGCTAGCTCCAGTGATAAGTGCTGTTTTTCCATTTAAGTTTTCCATCACCTCCATTCTGCCATTTTGCTGGCGACCTTATCGGTATTGCGGGGCTAGGGTTAATTTAGGTTTAAGGAGAAACAAGTGGGCGACCGCATCAAACATTTCAGAGCAGGACTACTTCTCGCTCTTAGCTCGGCAGTTATTCTCTGGCCGATAAGTTATTGGTTACCACTGTCTGACTATCTCGTTGCAATTGGTGATGAAGATTACGCTGACTTCAAACAAACTCTTCAGCTGATTGTTGGCATCTATCTGGTGTTCTTTATTCTGAACCTGGTGACCGCAGGGTTATCTGTCACCAAGTTGAGCCACAAAGTCAAGATCTGGATGAGCCTTATCCCTGCCTTCACTTTGTTGGTAGTTCCAGTTCTCTTGGTTATCCCAATTGCAACTAAATATCCTGAACAAAGCTTCCCTGAAGTATTCCAAGCTCTATACCGATTGCTTAGATTCACATCTCCTGAGCTAATTGGATGGGTGCTGTTTCTAACAGTCCTAGCTGTTGTTCTAAATGTTCGAGCAGCAATCACATTAAAAAATGCAACCAATCCAGAGCGTGTGCCAAAGCAC
>JBIILH010000125.1:0-2520 GCA_044232765.1 Rhodoluna sp.
AAGTATTCAGCAGAGAGATGCTTTTGGAGCAGGTTTGGGAATATACCTACAAAGCTGACACTCGTCTTGTGAACGTTCACGTTCAGCGTCTACGTTCAAAGATTGAAGACGATCAGGAAGATCCAAAGCTAGTTGTAACCGTTCGCGGTTGGGGCTACAAAGCGGGACCTGAGTAAATGATATTTAGCCGCATCACCAAAGCGGCACTAGATCGTTTTAGATCTTCGCTGACGCTTCGAGCTTTGGTTTATACCGTTGCTCTATCTGGCACCGCGCTAATCATCCTTGGTGGAGTTCTAAGTGTTTCTATCGGTAATGGTCTATTCAGTAGAAAAACAGAACAAGCTGTAATTGAAAGTAATAGGGCAAAGTTCACTGTCTCAAGATTGTTTGAAGGTACCTCAGGCCCTGGTTCTTGGAAACTAGAGCAAGCACTTCAAGAGGTTGTTCCTGAACTTGAATCAATCGGTGTTTCTCAAACTAGACAAGTCGCTTTTCTTCATTCTGATGGTCAATCAAATCCGAAGAATCTATCTAGCCCGACCTCAGTTGGTATCGACTTGACCTTGATTACTGAAGACTTCAGGAATCTTGTAATTGCCGAAGAAGAACTGCAAACAAGAACAGTCCAGATTTCTAGAGCAGGAGAGTCCACTCCAGCCATCCTGATAGGTCAGAAGTTCACTCTTCCAGGTGGCCATAGATACGAGTTGTATCTGGTTTATGACATGTATAACGAGCAGCAGACGCTGATGTTTGTGCAGAGAACCCTTGTTCTCGGCGGGTTTGTGACCCTGATGATTATTGGTTTCTTCTCTTTCTTGGTTACAAGCTGGCTAGTTAGACCAGTTCAGGAAGCAGCTGATGCCAGTGAGCTTCTAGCCAATGGGGACCTAGATAGACGGTTGGCTGTTCGTGGAACAGACGTGGCAGCAGTTCTAGCTACCTCCTTCAACCACATGGCAGATAGCCTGCAAGAAAAGATCACTGCCATGGGTGAGCTATCGAAGATGCAGCAGAGATTCGTCTCCGATGTTTCTCACGAACTAAGAACACCACTAACCACAATGAAACTTGCTGCTGACTATTTGAACGACAACAAAGAGGGTCTTCCTCCTTTCACTGAGCGTTCCATTGTCAACCTGCATGGCCAGATGGACCGCTTTGACATGCTGCTAGCTGACCTTCTAGAGATCTCTAGGTATGACGCTGAAGGTGTGGAACCGATGTTTGAGGTTCACGACCTGAATGGAATAGTTGGAGTTTGTCTCACAGCTATTCAGCCTTTTGCTGATTCCAAGGGCGTTTATCTTGAAGCAGATATTCCATCAGGTGCTGTGCAGTGTGAAGTTGACTCAAGACGTATTGAAAGAATTCTCAACAACTTGCTCACCAATGCAATCGAACATGGTGAAGGTAAACCTGTTCTGATTAGAGTTGCTCAGAACGAAAGAGCAGTTGCAGTGAGTGTCACAGACCAAGGTATTGGTATGAGCCAAGAAGAACTCTCTCAAGCCTTCGATAGATTCTGGAGAGCAGATCCATCTAGAAAGAGAACTACCGGTGGAACAGGTCTTGGTCTTGCTATTTCTTACGAGGATGCTCAACTTCATCTTGGGAAACTAGAGGTGGCAGCAGAACCAGGTCATGGTGCATGCTTCAGACTGACTCTTCCAAAGCGTCACGACATCACAGAGTTTGAATCACCTTTGCCACTTGCTGTTTTGAAGTCATAGTTTTCAACAATTCAGAACAAAGACAATTCCTGGCCTGATGTAAGCCCAATACTATGTAGATGTTTAATCTGCTCAACATCATCCTGCCAACACCTTGCGTGATCTGTTCCAAACTTGGAGCTCCGCTTTGTAAGAAATGTAGCGAAAACTTCCAATTGAACTTTAGGCAAATTGAATTTTCTAAAGTCAGTGGATTTGCAATATCTGATTACAGTCCTGGAGCTGCTTTAATAATCAATAACTTGAAGGAGAAGGGAATTACATCTCTCACTCATTCAATTGCTACTTTTGCTAAAGCGTTCTGGCCTGAGGAACTCAAGTATGCAATTTTGGTTCCAATTCCTTCATCTCCTTCAAACTCAAAGAAGAGAGGTTACTCACACACCTCGCTCATCGCGAAAGCACTAGCAAGGCAGTTGCCCGGCTTGAGAATTCGAGAGTTGTTGAGGTCTAAGAGCAAGAGAAGGGACCAGGTGGGGCTGAGTCCAAGCCAGAGGGTTGAGAACATGCAGGGGGCATTTAGGGCAGATCTCAGAGGGTTTCACCCGAATGGAAGACCTCTGGTCCTGGTTGACGATGTTCTAACCTCAGGGGCCACTATGACTGAGGCGATAACCTGCCTTAGAGCCTCTGGCCTTGAGGTAGCCAGTTTCTTCCTATTTGCTAGGGCTGGGGAGCTAAAGCCCAGTGTTTATAAGGGGGAGAGGGATACCTCTACCCAGTCTAAGATGGAGTAGAACCCCCTAATAAGCGTTTGGAGTTAACCTTGGCATCAATAGTTGAT
>JBIILH010000126.1:0-2505 GCA_044232765.1 Rhodoluna sp.
TCGCAAGCTTCGCAGCTAAATAAAGGGCTTTAGACCGAATGTTTCGGTCGTATAACTTTTCCCTACCAAGCCAAAAACATTTCGTAACAGGCTGTTTTAGGTCGAATCCTTTGACTAGGCTTTATCCAAGCGTTTCAGACTAACCTGGCGCGTGTCTGTCGATGATGACGGGCAAAACAAATCCCCGAAAAGGACAAAATAATGACCGCATTCTCAAAGAAGAAACTAGCGGGTGTTCTAGCAGTGGTTACCGCCACAGCACTGACACTAACTGGTTGCTCAACTCCATCGCCGTACGCGGCTGGAGATGGTGTACTAAAGATTGGTGGAGTTCTTCCACTAACCGGTTCACTTGCTTTCCTATCACCACCTGAAATTGCTGGTGTTGACTTGGCTATTGCCGACATCAACGCAGCTGGTGGAGTTCTAGGTCAGCCAGTTGAATGGGAACTAAAGGACTCAAGCGACGGTGACAACCCTGCAATCGCACCTGCATCAGCAACCGAGCTACTTGACTCAGGTGTTGACGCAATCGTTGGTGCTGCTGCATCAGGTGTTACACGTTTGATCATCGACCAGGTCACAAAGGCTAAGGTTGTTCAGATCTCAATGTCAAACACTGCTCCTGACCTTTCAACATGGGACGATGGCGGATACTACTTCCGTACAGCTCCAAGCGACCTTCTACAGGGTGCAATTGTTGGAAACCAGATTGTTGCTGCAGGTAAAGAAAACGTAGCAATCATTTACCAGCAGAGCCCATACGGTGAAGGCCTTGTCGCTAAGGCTAAGGCAACTCTAGAAGCTGCTGGTGCAACCATCGTTTCAGAGCTATCTTTCCCTGAAGGCGAATCAAACTTCGACACCATCGTTGACCAGACAGTAGCAGCAGGCGCTGACTCACTTCTAGTTATTTCATACGATGAGTTCAAGAAGATTGCTCCAGCTCTAGAGAAGAAGGGCTTCCCAGGAAGCGACATCTTCCTAGTTGATGGAAACCTAGCTAACTACTCAGATCAGGGCTTCGCGTCTTATCTTGAGGGTGCTAAGGGAACTCTTCCTGGTGGCGAGCTAAACGAAGACCTAAAGGCTCGTGCATCTGCTCTTTACCTAGAAAAGTACGGTGAAGAACTTGTTGAGTTCTCATACCTATCTGAGACATACGATGCAGTTATGCTTCTAGCTCTTGCTGCAGAGCAGGCTAAGAACGACTCAGGTGAAGCGATTGCTGCCAACATGATTTCAGTTTCAACCGGTGGCGAGAAGGTAACTAACTTCGCTGATGGTCTAGCTGCTATCAAGGCTGGTAAAGACATCGACTACGAGGGCTACTCAGGTCCAATCGAGTTCGATGAAAACGGAGACCCAACCGGTGCTTCAATCGGTATCTACCAGTACGGTTCAGACGGAAACTACGTGTTCCTAGAAGCTGTTGCTGGTAACTCTGTAGAGTAACTCGTAATTCAAAACTAAAAAGAATCCCCCGAGCTATTGCTCGGGGGATTCTCTTATTTATAGACCTAAAGGCCAATCAATAGTTTTTAGAGTTCAGCTAGATTACCTAGGTACAGCTCGACCATCTTTGGATCGTTTAGAAGATCGCGACCAGTTCCTGTGTATGCATCTTTACCCTGGTCAAGAACATATGCACGGTCACAGATCTGAAGACAGCGACGAGCATTCTGCTCAACCATGATCACTGTTACACCGGCAGCATTTACTTCTTTGACTCTGATGAAAGTCTCATCCTGTCTAACAGGTGACAGACCAGCTGAAGGTTCGTCCAATAGAAGTACCGATGGGTCAGTCATAAGTGCACGACCCATTGCAACCATCTGGCGCTCACCACCGGATAGAGAGCCTGCACGTTGGTTCTTACGCTTGCCTAGATCTGGAAAAAGCTCAGTTACGAACTCAAAGCGTTCTTTGAATCGCTTAGGAGTTTGGAAGACACCCATCTCGAGGTTCTCTTCAATGGTCAAGCTTGGGAAGACGTTGTTGGTTTGTGGAACGAAGGCTACGCCCTTCTCCACTAACTTGTTTGCCTTTAGACCTGTGATGTCTTCACCCTTGAGGAGTACTCGACCAGATCTAATGTTTACCTGTCCAAAGATTGCTTTCAGCAAGGTTGATTTACCTGCACCGTTAGGTCCAATAATTCCAATTAGTTCACCCTGGTAGGCAGTTAGGCTACAGCCATTAAGAATGTTGATTCCAGGAAGGTAGCCAGCAACTAGATCTTCAGCGTGTACTACTAATTCGCGACCGTTCATTTAGTGTCGCCTTTCTTGGAACGAGTTGTCACAGGCTTTGACATTGTTCCCAGGTCAGTGTCGTGGTGAGCACCTAGGTAAGCATCAATCACAGCTTGGTCTTTCATAACTGTTGATGGTGGACCTTCGGCAACTACCTTGCCTTCGGCCATAACGATGACCCAGTCACTGATGTGGCGAACCATGTGCATATCGTGTTCAACGAATAGAACTGTTGTGCCATTAGATTTCA
>JBIILH010000050.1:0-7745 GCA_044232765.1 Rhodoluna sp.
CCCTCAAAGAATTCGGTATTGAATACGAAGTTGAAGTCCTCTCAGCACACAGAACCCCTGATCTAATGATGGAGTGGGGTAAGGCTGCAGCGGGACGTGGAATCAAGGTAATCATTGCTGGAGCTGGAGGGGCGGCTCACCTTCCAGGCATGGTCGCTTCTGTAACAACACTTCCTGTTGTCGGTGTTCCTGTGAAGTTAAAGAGTCTTGATGGAATGGATTCACTCCTTTCAATAGTGCAGATGCCAGCAGGTATTCCTGTTGCAACTGTTTCCATTGATGGCGCTAGAAATGCTGGAATTTTAGCTGCTCGCATTATTGGAGCATTTGATCAAAAAGTTGCAACAGCACTAGATGCTTTCAGCGTAGACCTAGCAGCACAGGTAGCGACAAAAAATAAGAACCTCAAATCAAAGATATGAGTTTAAGAAATAACTCTCGCGAACCGAATACTCCCTTTCGCAACGTAGATAGAGCTGACTCCAGACAATTAGTAAAACGAGCTCGTTGGATTATTGCCCTAAACCTTTTCGTTCCTGGCTCAGTTCAGGTGGTAGCGGGAAACAAAAGACTAGGTCGAATAGGAATCCTATTTACTTTTGGTTTCTGGGCTTTCTTAGCTCTTTCGCTTCTATTTGCTTTAGTTTCTAAAGTTGCATTGTTTACTCTTCTTACTTCTCCTGTTTTGGCTACACCTATTGGAATTGGTTTTGTAATTTATGCAGTTCTAATTGTTGTTTCAACATTGGATGCTTTCAGATTGATGTATGTCCACAGGATCACTTCCAGGTTTAAATCGATTCTTGTAGTTCTAGTTCTTCTAACTGGAACACTAAATGGCTACATTGCCGGCACTATTGGTTCAACAGCTTTAGCTGCATCTAATTTCACCTCAACTGCTTTTAAGAATCCAGATGCCTTTGAACCAAGCAAGGGAAGATACAACATTCTTGTGCTGGGTGGAGATTCAGGCTCAAACCGCATGGGACTTCGTCCTGACAGCATCTCAGTATTAAGCGTGAGTGCTGATACTGGGATGGCAGTTAATATTGGGTTGCCAAGAAACCTGCAGAGGATTCAATTCAAAGAGGGCACACCTATTAGAAGTGTCTACCCTTATGGCTTCAACAACAATTGCGAAGGCGAATGTTTCTTGAGCTCAATTTATAAAGTCGCCATGGACAACCACAAAGATCTTTATCCAGGAATTGCCAAGAAGAATTCCACAGCAGGAATTGAAGCAACGAGATCTGCAGTTGAGTGGGTTACCGGCCTTGAGATTGATGCCTTTGTGCTTATCAACATGGATTCCTTTGTTGAATTGATTGACGCTATCGGTGGAATAACTGTGAACGTTAAGAAAGCTTTACCAATTGGTGGGCAGCAGGATTGTTATCCAGCTGATAACGAACATGAGTCAATCTGTCCTGATGCTTTGGGTTGGATTGAAAAAGGTAAACAGCACATGGATGGTCGTACCGCTCTTTGGTATGCAAGATCAAGGCACAACACCAATGACTATGATCGTATGAAGCGTCAGCGTGAAATTCAGAACCTAGTTCTCAAGAAGATTGATTTACAAACGCTTCTTTTCAGACTCAATGCTGTTGCTGGAGCTGGTGCAAAACTAATCAAGACAGACATTCCTGGAAGCAGTGTTCCAACATTAATAGACCTTGCACTAAAAGCGAGATCTTCAGGACTCAATAGCCTTCAACTAACTAGCCCCACCATTTCGGCTAATAATCCAGACTTCCGTCTAATGAGGCAGCTAATCCAACAAAAAATAAAGAAGTATAAATAGGTTTCTCCCAGTTTCGCACAAGAGATTTCCCAGCCATAAAAGTTAGTCTGGATTCATGAAAAACCTAAGAATTGCAGTTCTTGCAGTAATTTTGGCAGTTATCGTGTCCGGATGCTCTCTGCTTTACCCAAACATAGGTAAACCAACGGACAGCCCAAAACCAACAGCTACCGACACTGAGACCCCAACTCCAACTGCTACACCAACAGAAACAGAGACTCCTGAACCGACCAAGGAGCCAGCAACAGTTGAGATCCTTGATGCGTATGCAGATGTTCAAGGCGGTGTTTTGCTAGTTGTTGCTCAAATCACCAACTTCAGTGAAGACGGTGGAACCTGTACAGCTACTTTCACCTCTGGTGGCAAGAGCACTTCAGTTTCAGTTGGAGCTGAATCAAATGCCACAAATACGCAGTGTCGAACCATGGAGTTTCCTCTAGGGAACTTACCTAAAGGTTCAGGAGTAGTCTCCGTCAAATACGAATCAACTCTTCACGCAGGTCAAACAACTCTGGATATGGCGGTAGTTATACCGTGATTTACACTCGGTTGGCCAAAGCAGTAGTGGCAGTGCTGGTAGCACTGCTTACTTCTTTTGGCCTAACCGCTATAACACCAGCTGCGGCTCTTGATGGAAAGAACTTTGATCCGGGGCTGATTATTAGCGACAGTGTGTTCTTTGATTTCGGCACAATGACTGCTGCTGACATTCAACGCTTTTTAGAGTCACAGGTTCCTGTCTGTGGTTCTAGTTCAACGGGCATGCCCTGTTTGAAGAATTACAAAACAGACACCCCAGAGAAAATTGCAGAAGTTGGCAAGTGTAAATACATGGCTCCACAGAAAAACATCTCTGCAGCTCAGATTATTTACAACATCTCCAGAGCCTGCGGGATTAACCCAAGAGTCTTGCTCGTAACTCTCCAAAAGGAACAGGGCCTTGTTCAGGCAAGAATTCCTTCTCCTTATATGTATAGAGCAGCTATGGGATATGGATGTCCAGATAACGACCCTGGTATTTGTGGAAAAGTTTGGACAGGTCTTTTCAACCAGCTTTACAAAGCTGCTGGTCAGTACCAGTGGTACGGAGATCCGAATGGATCTTTTACTTATCTACGCCCTGGCAGACAGGTTTCTATTTCTTACCACCCAACTGCATCAAGAAACTGTGGCAAGCAAACTTTCACACTTAAGAACCAAGCAACTGCCAACCTCTACTACTACACACCTTTTGTTCCTAACAAAGCATCGCTAAGTAATCTTCGTGGCACAGGAGATAACTGTTCGTCCTATGGAAATAGAAATTTCTGGCGTTTTTACTGGGATTGGTTTGGAAGCCCAATCGGTGGAGGTTTCTTGTTGAAGAGTTCAACAAGCGATCCTTACTTTATTTCTAATGACATCAAGTACCCACTATCTGACCCAGATCTAGTCAGTGAACTAACTCCGCTTGGCCCATTAGGTGAAATTTCTAAAGAGTATTTAGATTCCTTTAAAACAGGAATTCCAATGACTCGACTCATTAAGACCGCACCTGTAAATAATGTGAGTACCTACTATTTCATTAGCAATGGAAAGAAGTACCTGGTTGCCTCTTGCGACCAAGCAACCAACCTAGGCTTGGATTGCACCAAAGCTGTAACGCTTACTCAGGTACAGCTAGATGCACTGCCTACAGGTCCTTTCAGACCTGACATCACAGGGGTAGTTAAGAATATTCCTGTTGCACCTGCAACCACTTCGTTCTTCCTAACAAGTTTGACTAGAAAGTATCCAGTTGACTGCGCAAAGATTCACTTACTTGGCTTTAGCTGCACAGGAGCAAAAGCACTAAAGACTGCTGAGCTTGACGCTTTAGCGACAACCAGACTCTCAGCAGCTGGTTTAGGTATTTCCTCGATGGTCATCAGAACTGATGGAACAAAGGTCTATCTGCAGGCTGGTCAAAAGCGCGAGGTCTTAGATGACGCATCGCTAACTGCAGAGGCGATACCGGCTACCGCTCCGTCCCCTCTTGCCTTGGAGGACTTCAACTACTTACCTTGGGGTACGCCAATAGCAATTGATGGCAGCCTGTTTGCCAATAAAGACCTAGGTGCAGATGTGATTCTCACTGGTGGACAGATGTATGAAATTGATCCAGGGACCCGGAAAGATATCGACTTCACTAAGTTGTTCAGAGCCACTGCTGGAAAGTTAAGTGCAAACGGATTGAGCAAATTACCAGCGGCCAAACCGCTGAAGAGTTTGATTGTTGATGATCAAAATCAGCACTGGATGCTGACCAAACGAGGTAAGACTTTAATTGATAGTGCATCAACCTGGACTAGTTCAGCAGTTCGAGTGCCTGACTCGTTAGCGGCTAAATTCCCGACTAGCGATTCTGTTATTACTGATTCACACTTCATAAAAGCAGATAGCCAGATGACTGTTTACCTGTTAAAGGATGGAGTCATAAGAGCAACCTATAACGAAGCTGACCGTGTAGCACTGCAACCGAGTCTTTCAACAATTGACATCATTCCTGTGAGCATGTCAGGCATGAGCTTTATTCCTAAGAGCGTCATGGTCTTGCCAGTTGGATTAGTTGTGAAAAATGAGAAAACCGGAGTCAAGGGAATTATTGATTCTCCAACTAGCATGATTACCCTTGACGACAAGTCAATGAAGCTAAAGCTGGCGCAACCTAGATCTCTCAAGACAATTCAACTTCTTGGCTACCCAAGCAGTGCAACCTTGGGTCCTTACAAACTCACATGTGACGGCCAGATTTATGTGGCAGCCAACTCACTCTTGCATGAGGTAACTCTTGCAGACGCTAAAGAACTTCCTGGAGTTTCCACTAAGCTCAGTGCCTCTACATGCGCATTGCTGACAGTTTCAGATAAGAAATTTGGAAGATACATCGGGCACCAATATATTGATCCAATCTCTAAGAAAACCATAAAGAAGGCCTACAAGATAGTAAAGGGCAAGAGACTCCCATTCAAGAGCCTTGCTCTATACAAAGTAGATAACAAAACAGATGTTCCATTGATTTGGGTTGATGACAGCTTTGTGAAGAATCTTCCACTTGGAGCACAGATGCCAGTGAAGGCTGTTGTCGCACCTGCACCTGAATTAGTTCAGCCAAAGACCTACACAATCAAAGCAGGGGATTCGCTTTCTTCTATTGCCACTAAGTTCAAAACAACAGTTGCCAAGCTAATGGCTCTGAACAACCTGACAAATTCAAACCTCATCTCGGTTGGGCAGGTTCTGAAGCTACCTACCGCCTAATCAGACGAGTAATTGGCCGCTTGCTTATTTGCTCTAGTTGCTTGCGTTTAGTTTTTTTGAAGTTTTCTTCCAAAAGCTCCTCGGGGTCATAAGACTTCACAGCAAACAAGATCAGCATCATCATGGCTGACTGGATGAGCAGTCTGGACTCAGTAATTCCTCTAACCAGCTGCGTTACTAGAAGCAGCAGTGGCCATAGATACAGAGCGTTGCTGTGGTGAACCCCTAGACGCCAGGTCTTTACAAAGAGTCTGGTTAGCAGAACTAAAAAGAGGATCAAACCAACAGCACCAAGTTGCATCCACATGTCTAGATAAGCATTATGTGCTTGGTAATACTTCTCACCATTGATTACAACTAAACCTTCAAAGGGAACTACGCCTGGAACCCATACTCCAGTAAAGCCCCAACCCTCTAGAGGATTCTGCTCAATGAGGAATGCAACGTCTCTCCAAATATCGATGCGGTGAGTCATGTCTGGAGATTTACCTAGGAACTCAAACACCTGTCTTCTAAATGCCAAGACTAAGAAGACACCAACGCCGGCAACCGACCATGCAATTCGGTAGTAGCGGTGACGTGTTGCCTTATCCTTACCTTCAGCTGCTAGAGAGACGATTGCTGCTAGTAATACTGCAACAGAGGCAAAGATCATTCCTGCTGACTTAGAAACAAAAATCAAAGTAAATGATGCAACCAGGCTCACAAGACTCAATACTCGAGTCTTCTTTTTGATTGCAGCTTCAATGGCAAAGGTGATTACACCGATCAATGCCCAAGCAGCCACATAGTTGTTGCTAACTAAGTTTGGATTACCAAGCATCAACTTGACTATGCCGGCATCGAAAACAATGTCGCTTTGCGCAAAAGCAGTCTTAGCTGCAGGGAAAATCCAACTCAAGAAGCCAAGGGTTAGCATTCCAAACACAATCCCTCTGATTGTGTTGGCAAAGATAACTAAGATTTGTCGCCAGGTGAATGTCACTGCAAAGAATAGAGCGATTACGGTGATTCCTATTTGCAAGGTGAAGCCGCTAACAGTTTGAAGTGGATACACAGACCAGGTTGAACTTGCAATCATCAAAACAAGTAAAAGCGTTAGTTCAATTGGCATCTGCCTGACTACTCGCTTCCAATCAGATGTGAATAGGAAGTAGGCAGAGCTTGCAACTGCTGTAATGGCACCGAGTAACCACAAGATCCAAACAGGGTTTGCTCTAATGTAATCCTCACCAAATAGGGAGTCTCCCGAGATTAGAACTACGAGAGACAGGTATGCCAAAGAGCGGGCTAGCTTCCCCGGCTTCTTGAGTTTGATTTGCTTCTGCTTAGTCATAATCCCTGCCCACAAGTCTATGGGTGGCAAGCCCTCGCCTGAAAGGCTGTTTAGTTAGGCTTAGTAGGTGCTAGTCAAACTATCTAACCAAGCCCTGGACTATGCGTGGGGTTCTAAAACCCTAATCAGTGACTACTTCGGCATCCCTGGAACAGGAAAGCCAATGGCTGAAATATGGTTTGGTACCCACGATGGATCACCAACCGAAGTTGTTGGACAGGGTCATTCTTTGCACGAGGTTCTCTTGTCTCAGGGTAGAGAATCAAGGCTTCCTTTTCTTCTAAAGATCTTGGCTGCTGAAGCCCCACTATCTATTCAGGCTCATCCAAACCCAGAGCAAGCCATAGAAGGATTCAACCGTGAGAATGCTCAAGGGCTTCCAATCGATGCTTCAAACCGTAACTACAAAGATGACAAAGCTAAGCCTGAACTAATTGTTGCTCTGACTGATCGCTTTGATGCCTTGGTTGGATTTAGCGATAGAGCACTAATCCAAGAGAGATTTGCAGAGCTATTAGAAGCAAGCACAAATGACAAGCTCACGGAAGTTTTGACTAAGTGGATTCAGTTGCTTGAATCAGAGACTGGTATTGAGGAAGTATTTCTAGCAACCCTTACTTCTCCTGAGTGTGATGAGAGTTTCATAACTAATCTCATTGATGCAGCTGAGCAGTGCCCAGCACTTGTTGATCTAGTTGTCCACCTAGCCGAGCACCATGGCAAAGATAGAGGTATTGCCTCAGCGCTACTTATGAACCACATGGTTCTAGGTAGAGGTGAAGGTGTATTTGTTCCAGCAGGTATGCCTCACGCATATCTATCTGGCCTAGGTGTTGAGGTAATGCTTGCTAGTGACAACGTTTTGCGAGGTGGGCTGACCCCTAAATACATTGACGTTCAGGAGCTAGTTAAAGTTCTAGTCTTCGAAAGCACTGAACCTAGCCTTGTGAAAACCAAGACATTGGCTGTTGGCTTTGAGAAGTTTGACTTGCCAACTCCAGAGTTTGGTTTCTATCGCGGTGAGGTTGGTTCTAATAATCTGCTTGCTGATCTGAATCTGCCAGGAGATTCGATAGTTTTATGCACCCAAGGATCAGTAGCAGTTAGCAATAGCCAAGGGGAGCGAGAAGTCATAAACAGCGGAGAAGCAGTGTTTATGGCGGGAGATGCTAGAAGCTTTAGCCTTGCTGGAAATGGATCTGTGTTTATGGCGGTTAGTTCAAGCTAGCTTTGTAGTGGCTAGAAACAATATCTTCCAAACTCTGCTTTGCTTTCCAACCTAAAGTCTTTTCAATTCTTGAAACATCGGCACTCAAGAATGCAGGG
>JBIILH010000051.1:0-7481 GCA_044232765.1 Rhodoluna sp.
ATTGGTTGCATAGAACCTAGTTAGAGGAACGGTTAGATCAAAACGTAGACCGAGGTCAGCCAGAGCATCAACAGAAGACATATCTTCCAGAGCACTATCTAGCTCAGCCCCTCTTTTCATAACCCGATAGGCAAGCTTTTCGTTATCCCCACCTTGACCTGAGGTCAGACGCTCTAGGTTCTCTAATGCAGGTGTTTCAACCTCCTGGAACCCAAAGGAAGAGTAAACACCTCTAATAACCCCTAAAACACTCTCCCGCTTAGCCTTCTCGAGAGGTAGGAAGTCCCTCATACCTCTAGGTGGGTTTATGTCTTTGGCCATAGGTCAAGTTTGGCACATAACGATAGACCCCTAGATCTTGACACGAGATCACTTGCCATGATCCAATGATCCGAGATCAATTTCATAGACGAATAGGAACGAAATGGACATTAGAGCCGATGGGGAGTCCCTTTCAACGATTTTTTCGGGTAGCAACAAAGTTGTAGTGCCTGATTACCAAAGAAACTACGCATGGCAAGCAGCTCAAGTCGACTCGTTTCTAGATGACTTATACCAAGCTGTGAAAAACAATGACACTCACTTCTTTGGGCCAATAGTGTTGCTCAAGCCACATAACGAGAACGTAGGTTCCCTGATTGACGGTCAGCAGAGACTCACAACCGCTGTAATGATGGCATGCGCAATTAGAGATAAAGTAGCGAGCTACCCTGACGCAACTATTCATGTTGGTGGAGTTGCCATAAACATTGGCTCACCGCTTGACAACATGCTCCTAATGCCAGACATGACTACCCAGAAATTCACTCCAAACTATCAAATTAGAAGAGTGTTTAGAGAATACATTTTCTTGCCACTCGGGAGCCCAAATCGTAAGCACTTCGTAGGTCCAACACAGGACTTGTCGCCTAGGGAAAAAGTAGCGACGACTCAACTGCGCTCTGCCTACAGCAGAATAAAGAAGAGTATTGACTCTTGGGTTTCAAAACTTGGTGACACTGAGCAAGAGCAGAAATTAGGCCTTCATAATCTAATCCAGACCATGTCATCAGGCATGGAGCTCTTGAGCATGAGAGTCTACAGTGAAGATGATGCATACATCTTGTTCGAAACATTGAATGACCGTGGACTGAGACTCACCCCAAGTGACCTACTCAAGAGCTACACATTGAAAGGCGTGGCAAACCTCAATACTGATGACTTTGAGGCAGCACTAACTCGCTGGGATCAAGCCGTCGAGTTCCTTGGTGGATATCCATTTACAAAATTCTTGAGACACTACTTGCTCACAATCCAAAAACAGAAAGTTCAAAGTAAAAAAATCTTTTCAATGTTTGCAACCCTTATTGATGGTTACGGTGTAAACGGTGGGTTGATTAATCTAGACAAAGTTTCTGAGGCATCTTCGATCTACGCACAGCTACTAAATGAAGGGGCTAGCGCCGGAAGTATCGACTTGGATCGCTGCCTAAAGCGGCTCAATCTATTTTCCGAGACACATAGAGTGTATCTACTCAAGGTCTTTCTCCTCGGACACAGCCCTGCCGCAAAGCTGAAGGCAGCAAGAGCAATAGAAATTCTTGCTTTTAGGTGGATTCTCACGGGCGGTAACGCACAGGAGATTGAAACCTTCTACCAGGACGAAGCTCAACAACTGGGAAACACCAAGGATGAAGCCGCTCTTGAATCTTCAATTTCTCGGATACTGGCTAAAGCACCTACCGACGAGTCTGTTAAATCTGACATTCAGTTCAATCCAGCTAAGAAAGATCTTCAATTTTATGTGCTGAAGAAGATCAATTTTGGAATTACACAAGCCGACTTTATCTGGGCTCAAAACCAATTGCACATCGAGCATCTAGCTCCTCAAAAGCCAGCGACCGATGATTCTGCGTGGTACACCCTTGTTGCACCAAAACAGCCCGCTAATCCAAATGAAGAATCTTACGCGGATTACCTGAATAAGTGGGGCAACCTGTCTGTTCTAGAATTCGAAATCAACACTTCAATTCAAAATGCAGAGTGGCAAATGAAATTAGATGGCTTGCCTGACAAACCTGGACTTTTTTCTTCTCAGGTTCAAATAACTGAGGATGTTACATTGGCGATCCAATGGGATCGAGAGGAAATTCAGAATCGCACACTCTGGATTAGTGAATCAATCGCATCACTTACTAATCCTAGAGTTATTGAAGACGGTGAACCACACATTATTGGCTATGTGCCTCTGAGATCCCGACTGGACCAAAACTAAATTCACACAGATATCGAGTTGATCACTCGTCCTAATTAATATTTTCAGGAAATGTCTTTGCAAAGTAATTCTGATTCGAACCTCAAATATTTAGCTCGGATCAAGACTCCTCAACCCCAATAACCCCAGCATCACTAGCAGCTAGTACTTCTGCTTTCCTGATGTCGTCTGAGAGATCTCTTACTGCTGTTCTTAGGGCTCTTTCAGGGTCTAGGTCTTGAGCTTTAGCTGCTTGGACAATGGCTAGAAGTAGTGCTCCTAGTTGTTCTTCTGTGTCTAGCTGGATTGGAGACTGGGTGTCTTTATCCAAGAGGTTTATCTTCTGGGCTTTGCCAATTACTTTGCTGGCTAGGGCAAGTGCAGGCATACCTTGAGGAATACCATCTAATACAGATGCTCGTTCTGGCTTCTCTTTTTGTTTATGGTTATCCCAGTTGAGCATTACATCATCGCCTGTGTTGGCTTTGTACTTCTCTAGTTCTTCAGGGGTGCCAAAAACGTGAGGGTGTCTACCCTCCATCTTTTCTCTTGTGAACTTAGCAACATCTTCGATGTTGAAAGGTTCTCCTAGAGAACCTGCTTCAGCGAGATCTGAGTGGAAGACAACTTGGTAGAGAACATCTCCTAGTTCTTCTAAGACATCTTCTCTAGTTCCTGACTCAATGGCATCTATGAGCTCATAGGTTTCTTCTAGAAGGTATTGAACTAGCGACTCATGGGTCTGTTCACTATCCCAAGGACAGCCTCCAGGAGATCTAAGTGTGTTGGCTGTTTGGAGTAGCTTGTCTAGTTCGCTCATGTTGCTAGTTTGCCAGAGAAGTGCCTCACACAGTCATTGCTGGGCTGTGGAGAAGACAAGCGTGAATGGTTCAGTGTTTATAGTGTGAGCCAATGTCGCAACCATTGCCAGATCTTGAGATTCGCTATGCAAATCCAACAGCATTTGCCAAACAAGTCAAAAATCTGAACCCTAACCATCGTGCAGTTTTGATCATGGCTCTCGAGCACATTTTAGGTAGGTATGGCATGAAATTAGCTAAATCATCTTGGCTAAGGTATCTGGGTTCTTCACTATGGGAGTTTCGAGTAGGGCCAAGTTCGAAGGCTATTGAGTCCAAATCTGCAGCACCTTTTGATGATGTTGTCCCCTTCACAAAGGTTCTGATTCGAATTTTCTGTTCATTTCAAAATAACCAAATAGTCGTTCATGGGTGTTACGACAAGAGTCGTTTTGGTTCTGGTAAAAGACAAAACGAGGCTATTCAAAAAGCTCGCGAGTCCCTATTGACATTCAAACTAGGAGAATAGATGATTACTTTTATGGAAGCAAGAAAGAAGCCTGAACTCAGCGAACACGATGCACTTTGGGCTCCGATTATTGCCGACTTGCCTCAGGAAGCAAAAGATTACCTTCAGAGATGGGACGTGGCCATCGCTCTTAGAGATGAGTGCCAACGACTAGGTGAAGCCGTGAAGACTAGAAGATTAGAGCTAGGTATCTCCCAAAGAAAGTTAGCGAAGGTTGTGGGAATAAGCCAGCGTGAGGTTTGTCACATTGAGCAAGCTAAATCAAATCCGACTCTGTCGACCCAAGTGAAGATACTCTCTGCTCTTGGCCTCAAGCTAGAGATCTCGTCTATTTAACTCAAAGCGGAGCTAGTACTGATCCTGGTTGGTTTCTGATTATTGTGAACACAACGACCACCATGAATAATGCGGCAATAAAGATATAGAGCCACATTCTCCTTTGCGAATACTTTTCAATTGCTAGGCCGATAGCCAAAAAAGCCGGAGATGACAACAAAAGAGCGTTGTTATGGAAAGCAAGAGAGATGTCGCCGTTTATGAGGCCTTTGACTGCTCTTGTACTTCCACAACCAGGGCAGAAGAACCCTGTTAGAGAGTGGATTGGGCAGCTTATTCCAAAGCCTAGGTATGAGATCACTAGATAGGAGAAGCCAAGTAGGGCAAGAATACCGGCCTGTTTGGCGTTTGTTGACTTTATAACATTCAACTAACTCTCCTTTCTTTGCTCCAAGGATAACGAGAAATGGGCATTATTGTCATACAGGAACGACAGTTCCATTTCTTGAAAGGAAATAACATGACAAATGCGACTACCCCTCCACAGCGCGACTGGCTAACTGCTGTACTTCTTAGCTTCTTTGTTGGTGGACTAGGTGTTGACCGTTTCTACCTAGGACAGACTGGTCTTGGTATTGCAAAGCTTCTAACCCTTGGTGGTTGTGGAGTATGGGCTCTAATCGACTTCATCATGATTATCATGAACAAGGTTCCAGACGCTCAGGGAAGACTACTTCTAAAGAAGTAAAAACTTTCAACAAGAAAAACTCCAAGTCCTAATGGGCTTGGAGTTTTTTCTTATTCCTGGGGCTTGAATACTTGAGCGAGGAAGACCCAAGCCCAGTCAATCAAAGCTCTATCTTGGAGGATCTCTCCTTGAGAGTCTTTAGGTGCTGAAACAGATAGCTGTTTAGCAGAAGCAAGATATCTAAGTCCTGGATAGGCATGGCTTAGTTGAATCTGGTGCCCTTCGTTAAGTTCAACAGGAGTGAGTCTGAACTGGTTTCCAATCATCATCACATCTTTTAGGTTCAGTCTGTTGCACTGTTGTCTTAGTTCGGTGACATCGATTAGGTTCTTGACTGACTGCGGAGCTTTTCCATATCTATCTTCGAGTTCTTGGAAGATTGCATCTAGTTGGACTCTTGTACCAAGCTCTCCGCTAGCTGCTGAGAGCTTGTGATAAGCCTCAAGTCTTAGTCTTTCTGAATCCACGTATTCGATTGGAATGTGGGCATCAATTGGAATTTCTAGTTTTAGTTCTGCTGGAGATTCATGCTTGATGCCCTTGAACTCATCTACTGCTTCACCAATCATGCGAAGGTATAGATCAAAGCCAACTCCAGCAATGTGACCTGATTGCTCTCCCCCGAGTAAATTACCTGCTCCACGGATCTCTAGGTCTTTCAGAGCCACCTGCATACCTGAACCTAGTTCATTGTTAGCAGCAATGGTTGAAAGTCTGTCTAGAGCAAAAGGAGATAGTGGCTTATCTGGTGAGTAAAGGAAATAGGCATATGCTCGCTCTCTTGACCTTCCAACTCTTCCTCTGATCTGATGAAGTTGAGATAACCCGAAGTTCTCTGATCTATCAACAATCAAGGTATTGGCATTAGGAATATCAATACCTGCTTCAATGATGGTTGTTGCAACTAGGACGTCATACTTTCTCTCCCAGAAATCAATAACAACCTGCTCTAGTTGTCCTTCATTCATCTGCCCATGAGCAACAGCAATTCTTGCTTCAGGAACTAGCTCAGCTAGTTGAGAGGCAACCTTGTCTATGGAGTCAACTCGGTTATGAACAAAGAAGACTTGACCTTCTCTGATTAGTTCTCTATGGATAGCAGCTACTACCTGCTTCTCGTTATAAGGACCTATGTAGGTAAGGATAGGGTGACGCTCTTCTGGAGGGGTAGCAAGAGTTGACATCTCTCTAATCCCTGTGATGGCCATCTCTAGAGTTCTAGGAATAGGGGTAGCAGACATAGAGAGAACATCGACGTTAGTCTTCATGTCTTTGAGCTTCTCTTTGTGTTCAACACCAAAGCGTTGTTCCTCATCAATGATGATCAGTCCCAAATCTCTAAACTTCACACCGCTAGATAGAAGCCTGTGTGTTCCAATAACAACATCTACTTCACCTGTTGCTAATGCAGCAACAGTTTCTTTAGATTCCTTGGCGGATTGGAATCTAGATAGTGCTCTCACGTTCACTGGGAAGCCAGCAAATCTTTCAAGGAAGGTTTCTACGTGTTGTCTAACTAGAAGAGTTGTTGGAACTAGTACTGCTACCTGCTTGCCATCCTGGACTGCCTTGAAGGCTGCTCTAATAGCAATCTCGGTTTTTCCGTAACCAACATCTCCAGCAACCAGGCGATCCATAGGAATAGGTTGTTCCATGTCTCTTTTGATTTCTTCTACTGTGTTTAGTTGATCTGGTGTTTCAACAAATGGGAAGCTATCTTCCATCTCTCGTTGCCAAGGGGTGTCAGGTAGGAAGGCATGACCCTTGGCATTCATTCTTGCCGAATAGAGTTTCACAAGGTCAATAGCAATCTTGCGAACAGCTTTTCTAGCATTGCCCTTGACCTTAGACCAGTCAGAGCCACCCATCTTAGAAAGCACAGGTGCTTCCCCACCAACATATCTAGTTAGGAAGTCCAACTGATCTGTTGGCACATACAACACATCTCCAGCAAGCCCTCGCTTAGAAGGTGCATACTCAATGCTCAAATACTCTCTGGTGTGTTTATTTGCTCCGATTCCCATTTGTCTTTGCACCATCTCAACAAAGCGACCAATGCCGTGAATCTCATGAACTACATAGTCCCCTGCTTTTAGAGCAAGAGGGTCAACAGCTTGACCACGCTTGGCAGCAAGTCTTGGTCTCTTAGCTTGGTTATAGCCAGCACCTCTTCCAAAGAAATCGCTATCGGTAAGAAGAATCAACTTGGCATCGCTAGATGCGAAGCCCTTTCTTATTGGAGCTTGAATCAAGATAACTTCAGTTACCTTGTGGTCAATGCTGCTTACTTGTTCAGGAAGTTCTTCTACTACCGAAGCTGGAATCTTGGCAGCGTGAAGTAGTTCAGCAATGCGCTCTGCTGTTCCGTGACCAGGAGATGCAATAACTACCTGTTGCCCATTAGCTAGCTGATCTGCGATGTAGTCAACTGGTTCAACATCCAGTCCTTTGAAGTTAGGTATCTCTAGAAGGTTTAGGGATATCTGTTGAGTTTCATCAGCAAGGAATGAAGAGATGCTGATTAGCTGTCTGCCGTCAAGGGCTGCTGTGAACTCATGCATTGACTTGAAGCCACCAGCGCTTAGATCAATAGGAGCTTTAGCTCCTTCTAGTGCTGCATCCCATGCAGCATGGAGGAACTCTTCATTGGTTTCAATGAGGTTCGCTGCTCTCGCCATTGCTTTCTCAGGAGAGAGCAGAACAACATAAGCATCTTTAGCTAAATAGTCAGATACCTGACCAAGGGACTTAACAAGAGCAGGAGCAAGTGATTCCATTCCATCTACTGGAATACCCTGACCAATCTTGGCAAGCATTGTTGAAAGATTAGGGAACTCATGTTCCATCTCTCTAGCTCTAAGAGCAACATCAGGGGTAATGATGATTTCTCTTGCT
>JBIILH010000052.1:0-7468 GCA_044232765.1 Rhodoluna sp.
AAGATGGCTAAATCTGGAACATTACTAAAACTTAGGGTTGCCAAGGGTGACCTGGATGCAACCGCTAACTAATCAACGATTAAACTGGAGACACTATGGCTGAGAAGAACCCAAACGCTGACATCGCTGAGATGACCTATGAGCAAGCTCGCGACGAGCTAACCAAGGTCTTGAATGAACTAGAGCAAGGCTCAGTCACCCTAGATCAAAGCATGGCTCTATGGCAGCGTGGTGAAGTGTTAGCTCAGAAGTGTGAAGAGTGGCTAACTGGAGCTAGAGCAAAACTAGATGAAGTTCTAAAGAAGAAGGACTAAATACCCATTGAGTGATTCAGCAGCTAGACACAGAGCCCGCCAAACAGTTATCAACCTGATTTTGGCATTAGGTGCTTCTATTGGTTTAGTTGTGACACTTGTTCTTATTGTTCCTAGAGATGATTCCAACCGAATAAAAGAAATTGATTACACCGCTATTTCTCAAAAGGCTAAAGCTGATTCAGGTTTTGAAGTAATTACTATCACTCCCCCTGAAAACTGGTGGGCTAACAATGCTGCTCTAACAACAAACAACGTTGATACCGTTCCTGTCTTCAAAGCAGGCTTTGTTGGAAGCGACATTAAATACGTTGGCTATACCCAAGCCTTCAATGCCAACCCAACTTGGTTAGCTCTATCGCTAAACGGCAAGGTTCTGACTGAGCAGTATTCTTCAAAGCACTACAAGTGGGATGTTTACGAAACAATCGTTAAGAATGACCCTAAGAAAACCATGGACTACGTCATGGTCTTGAACTACAAGGATGAAGATTACCTACTTCTATATGGGGTGGCAGACCCAAGTGAATTCAAATCATTTATCGACTCAATCGACAAAGAACTGAACGGAGTGCCACAAATTGACTAGATCAAATAGACCACAGACTCCAGCAGAAGCATGGGCGGCAATGCTTGATGGTAACCAAAGATTCGTAACCGACAATCCTTCCCACGTAAGACAAGACTTTGGATTAAGAACAGAACTAGCTAAAGAACAAAAACCCTTTGCTGCTCTCTTCGGTTGTTCAGATTCAAGGCTTTCAGCTGAAATCATCTTTGATGTTGGTCTTGGAGATCTTTTTGTAGTTCGTAACGCAGGGCAAGTTATTGCAGAGACCATTCTTGGTTCTCTAGAGTATGCCGTAGAGGTTCTAGGTGTTCCATTGATTCTGGTTCTAGGTCACGATGAGTGTGGGGCTATTAGAGCGACTATGAACTCAACTGAAGGTCAGGTAATGCCTCAGGGTGAGTTCATCCACAACTTGGTTGAGAGAATTACTCCAACTGTCTTGGCTGCTAAAGCCAGTGGCCTGAATGAAATCGACCAGATCACTGCTCTGCACATCAAAGACACCATCAACGAACTCATTGCCAGGTCAGCCCTCATCGCTGAGCGTATTGAATCAGGTAAATTGGCAGTTGTAGGTGCGAACTACAAGCTAACCCTTGGTGAGATTCACGAGATCGTAACTATCGGCAATACCAAATAGATAAGGCAAGTAAATGGAATACCGCATTGAACACGACACCATGGGTGAAGTTAAAGTCCCAGTAGACGCTCTATACGCAGCTCAAACAGCAAGAGCAGTAGAGAACTTCCCAATTAGCGGTACCACTCTAGAGCGAGCACACATTGCTGCTTTAGCCCAGATCAAGAAGTCAGCAGCCCTAGCTAACGCATCTCTTGGTGTCTTAGATAAGAACATTGCCGATGCTATTGCCTATGCTGCTGATGAAGTTATCTCAGGTAAGCACGATAAAGAATTCCCAGTAGACATCTTCCAGACCGGTTCAGGTACTTCATCAAACATGAACATGAATGAAGTTCTAGCAACCCTGGCAACAGCAAAGCTTGGTAGCAAGGTTCACCCTAACGACCACGTGAACGCATCCCAGTCATCAAACGATGTCTTCCCTACTTCAGTGCACCTTGCAGTTACCTCTGCTCTAATTCATAACCTTCTTCCATCTCTTGATCATCTAGCTAAAGCACTAGAAGTAAAGGCAAAAGCTTGGGAGTCTGTTGTTAAAGCAGGTCGTACTCACCTAATGGATGCAACACCAGTAACTCTTGGTCAAGAGTTTGGTGGCTATGCAGCTCAGATTAGATATGGCATTGAAAGAGTTGAATCAACCATCTCTAGAGTTGCTGAAGTTCCTCTAGGTGGAACTGCTGTTGGCACAGGCATTAACACTCCTAAAGGTTTCCCTCAGGAAGTTATTCGCCTGCTAGCAGCTGAAACAAAGCTTCCTGTTACAGAAGCTAGAAACCACTTTGAAGCTCAAGGAGCTAGAGATGCTCTAGTAGAGGCATCAGGTGCTCTTAGAACTCTTTCTGTAGGTGTTACCAAGATTGCTAACGATCTTCGTTGGATGGGATCAGGCCCTAACGCAGGTATTGGTGAACTTGCTATTCCAGATCTACAACCAGGATCATCAATTATGCCTGGCAAGGTAAACCCGGTTATCCCTGAAGCAGTTCTGATGGTTGTTGCCAGAGTTATCGGTAACGATGCAACAGTTGCTTGGGCAGGTGCCACAGGTAACTTTGAACTAAACGTAGCTATTCCTGTTATGGGTAACGCTCTACTTGAATCAATCAGATTGCTATCTAACTCTCTAGTTCTGCTAGCTGATAAGACCATTGATGGACTTGTTGCTAACGTTGAAAGATCAAGAGCACTAGCTGAGTCTTCTCCATCGATTGTTACCCCGCTAAACAAATACATTGGCTACGAATCAGCAGCCAAGATTGCTAAGCATGCTGTTGCAAAGGGTCTAACAATCCGAGAAGCAACTATTGAGCTTGGCTATGTTGATGGCGAGAAGCTAACCATGGAACAGCTAGATAAAGCTCTAGATGTTCTATCTATGACTAAGCCGAGTGAGTAACTAGCCAATAGCTACAGGTTCCAATAAAACTAAGCAATAGGTAAGGCCCAAGCGGGATACTCGTACCCAAACTAACCTTGCCTTTAGTTAGCAGAACAAGAATCACACCAAAGGCCAGAACAAAGGCAATGCCGATAGCAACTATCGGCAGATAGATATTGAAATAGCCCAAAATCAGAGCTAACGCTCCGGCTAACTTCACATCCCCCATCCCTAGAACATCAAAGTGATTAGCAATGATGCCAATCACTAAAACAACTAGCGAACATAGAACACAAACAAGAAACCGTGCCCAGTCCATCGAGATTATGGTGGCAACTAGCTGAGATACCAGAGCTATCGGATAGGTGGGCAAGACTAACCTATTTGGAAGACGATGTTCTCTGAGATCTATTACAGCTAAGGGCCATGCCACCGCTAGCAAATACAGAGCGGGTATTAGAGCTAGTAATTCAGATGGACTGGGCACCAACCCAAGTTAGCCAAGATTAGAAAATCCTTCTTGAGTTTTACACAGGGTCTATATATTGCAGCCTAGTTATCTAGAAGGCTAGTGACCATATCGGCAATAGGTGAACGCTCAGATCTAGTTAGAGTCAAATGAGCAAACAGTGATTGACCCTTTAGGGCTTCAATCACTGATGCAACTCCATCGTGTCTACCAACTCTTAGGTTGTCTCTTTGAGCAACATCGTGAGTCATGATGACTCTTGAGTTCTGTCCAATACGGCTAAGTACTGTCAGCAGAACATTTCTCTCTAGTGATTGGGCTTCATCAACAATCACAAACGTATCGTGAAGTGATCTTCCTCTGATGTGTGTAAGTGGAAGAACTTCCAGTAAGTCTCTATCAATGATGTGATCAATTACTTCTTTGCTTACTAGTGGTCCTAGTGTGTCAAAGACTGCCTGAGCCCAAGGGTTCATCTTCTCGGCTTCTGAACCCGGTAGGAAACCTAGCTCTTGACCACCAACAGCGTATAGAGGTCTGAAGACCATAATCTTCTTGTGCGCACGACGCTCTAGTACTGCTTCTAAACCAGCACATAGAGCTAATGCAGACTTACCTGTTCCAGCTCTACCACCGAGAGAAACAATTCCAATCTCTGGGTCTAGAAGAACATCAATAGCAAGTCTCTGCTCAGCACTTCTACCGTGAACACCGAAGAGATCTCTATCTCCTCTAACTAGCTTGATTCTCTTATCCTGGGTGACTCTACCTAGAGCACTTCCTCTTTCACTGGTGATAACTAGACCACAGTTGGCAGGTAAGTCTTTGACCTCAGGGTGGTCATAGATTTCACCATCATAGAAATCACTCATCTGATCAGCACTTAGAGCAATCTCAGCAATACCTGTGTAGCCAGAGTCAACTGCCATCTCTGCTTTGTATTCATCAGCTGATAAACCAAGAGCTGATGCCTTTACTCGAAGAGGTAAGTCTTTAGAGACAACAGTGACATCGAAGCCCTCATTAGAAAGATTCGCTGCTACTGCCAAGATTCTTGAATCGTTATCGCCTAGTTGAAAACCAACTGGAAGAATATCTGGGTTGATGTGGTTTAGTTCAACTCGAAGAGTTCCACCTTCACCAACTGGAATAGGGAAATCTAATCTCTCGTGCTTGATACGAAGATCATCTAGGTTTCTAAGAGCTTGTCTAGCAAAGTAGCCGATCTCTGGATCGTGACGCTTTTTCTCTAGCTCGTTGATTACGATGATTGGAATTACAAGTTCGTGTTCTTTGAAGCGGAACATCGCTCTTGGGTCTGAAAGAAAGACCGAAGTGTCTATGACGAAAGTCTTGATTGCCGTATCCGGCTTGACTGTTTGGGCCTTAGCAGTTGATTTTGTGGTCCTGGTCGTAGTACTGCTATTAGCGGCCATTTATGCTCCAATTCACTTGTTGAAGTCATGTTAGAACTTCCAAGCCAAATTGGCAGGTCAACACGCTTAGTGTTTTTAAGACGTTACCTGTAGTTAACCTAAGCCCCGAAACGTCTATGCCGCTTAGCAAATGCTCGCAGCGCTCTCAAGAAATCGACCCTTCTGAAATCAGGCCAAAGAGCTTCTTCAAAATACAATTCGCTATTGCTACTCTGCCAAAGCAGGAATCCACTTAGTCTTTGTTCCCCTGAGGTTCTAATAATCAAATCAGGATCTGGTTGGCCACCAGTGTAGAGGTGCTCAGTAATAAGTTCAGGTGAAAGTAATTCAGCTAAATCTTCAATACTGTTTCCAGCTTCAGAATGTTTCCGAAGAATCTGTTTCATGGCCTCAGCAATTTCATTGCGACCACCGTAAGCAACAGCCAGGTTCACATCAAGTCCCTTTAGGTCTGCTGTTGCTTTCTCTGCTATTTCAATTCTTTCTCGTAGATCAGCAGGAAGAGCATCTCTATCTCCTACTAGCCTTACGCGCCACTTCTTAGCTTCTGCTAGTTCTGTTGCAACATCTCCGATGATTCTCAAAAGATCATCTAGTTCATCAGTTGATCTCTTAGTTAGGTTCTCAATAGAGAGCATGTAGAGAGTAACAACTGGAATCTCTAACTCATCACACCAGCCTAAGAACTCATGAATCTTCTTTCCCCCTGCTGTGTGACCTATCTTGGCCTTAGCCCCAAAGTTTCTTTCAGCCCATCTCCTATTGCCGTCAAGCATCACAGCTACGTGCTTAGGTAGGTCAACTGAGGTGAGGTCTCCTAGGATTCCCCGCTCATAGAGCCGATAGATCAACTTACGCATGTCTTAAGGTTACCTGCATGAAGCAGGCATCAGAGTAAAGGCCATAAGGTTTAGGTATGAGTAATGAACAGCCAGATCCCCTATATCTTCCATTAAGCGAAACTATTCCTGAGAACGCACTGGATCCAAAACCTACCTGGCGAGGCTGGATCCATACCGGTGTATTGCCGATAGTCATGGCTGGCGGAATCATTCTGCTTGTTCTAGCTGATGGAGTTATTCCTAAGGTTGCAGCAGCCATATTCTTTGCATGTTCATTCCTACTTTTTGGTAACTCAGCTCTCTATCACCGCTTCAACTGGAAGCCAAAGATGAGAGTTGCTCTAAAGAGAATTGATCATGCCAACATCTTCTTACTTATTGCTGGAAGCTATACGCCAATGGCAATGCTTGCTCTTGAGAGAGACAAAGGAGTAGTTCTACTTCTCAGTGTTTGGATAGGGGCACTAGTTGGAGTGTTCTTCAGAGTGTTCTGGATCAATGCACCTAGATGGCTTTATGTGCCACTTTATGTGGGTCTTGGTTGGGCAGCGATGTTCTACATCGTTGACTTCTTAAACTTCAACGTAGTTGCAATGGTTTTGATTCTTGCCGGTGGTCTTTGCTACACAGCAGGTGCTGTGTTCTATGGTCTAAAGAGACCTAATCCATTCCCAGGTCACTTTGGTTTCCATGAAATATTCCATTCACTAACCGTGATTGCATTCATGTGTCACTGGGTAGCAGTGCTACTTGTAAGTCTTAATCCACTAGTTGGTTCTCTAGGAAACTAGTTCTTCTTCTTAGCCTTAGCAGCTTGCTCTTCAGCAAGCTCTCTAGCAATCTCGTCACGGTAGCGAACTTTACGAATTCTTCTGACCATGTCAAAGATGATAAAACCAGCGCCTGTAGCCATGGCTAAGGTAAAGATCCAACCAATGGTTCCTGGGCTTGCAGCAATTGCTTCGGCTTCTTCTTCGGCTCTAAGTATCAATGTATTGAAGTTCATGAGTTAACCTTAACCTGTGCAGCAGTTACCCGAGCAAATAGCCCAGCGTTATGGCAAAAGCCCTCAGCACGAGGGTCAAAGACGCAAGGCAATAATCATCACAGCAAGCGTCTTTGCAGCCCTATTCATCATCTGGGCTAGCTGGGCAGGGCTTACTGCCAAGAATGATCCAACAGTCAAAACCGCCTCGTTTGAGGTCATAGACCAGACCAGTACTTCAGTGAGCTTTGTGGTCACAAAGCCAGCCAATTCAACCGTTACTTGTGCCGTTCAGGCCCTCAAAGAGGATTATGCAATAGTTGCCCACAAAGAGGTCATAATCCCTGCATCAGGCTCTGAAGACAGCACAGTCATCAATGTTCCCTATAAAACAACCCTTAGAACCACCGAGCTAGCAGTCACAGGTCTAGTGGACCGCTGCTGGTTTGAATAGACTTAGATAAATACCTGCTCGGCCCCATGGGCCGAGCTCTTTTCTTACTTTGGAGCAACTATGAACTCGAGCCCAACTTGGCTAACTCAAGAGGCCTTTGACCGTCTACAGACTGAGCTAGATAACCTCATCAACGTTGAGCGTGCTGCCATAACTAAGAAGATCCAGGATGCTCGTGAAGAGGGTGACCTGAAAGAAAACGGTGGTTACCACGCTGCTAAAGACCAGCAGGGCATCATTGAAGCACGTATTGCAAGACTTACTCAGATCCTTGCTAACTCTGTTGTTGGTGAATCACAAGAATCAAGTGACACTGTTGCCCAAGGCATGGTTATCACGATTGAACTAAATGAAAAGAAGATGGAATTCTTAC
>JBIILH010000005.1:0-22072 GCA_044232765.1 Rhodoluna sp.
AGGTGTCACGATGATTGAATATCGTCCGCTAAGAGTTGCCCTTTTAGGCGCAGGCTCTGTTGGTTCACAGGTGGCAAGGCTGATTATTGAGAACAAGGACGAGTTAGCTGCTCGTGTTGGTGCAGAACTTCAGCTAGCTGGAGTTCTGGTTAGAGACAAGAGAGCAGCCAGAAACTACGGTATTCCTCAAGAACTGATTACTACCGAAGCTGATCAGCTAATCCTTGGTGCTGACATTGTTATTGAGGTTATGGGTGGCATTGAGCCAGCTCGTACCTATATCCTTGCAGCCTTGAACTCTGGTAGCGATGTCATTACAGCTAACAAGGCACTACTAGCAACCCATGGAACAGAGTTGTTTGATGTTGCTGAACAGGTAGGGGCTCAGCTCTACTTTGAAGCAGCTGTTGCTGGCGCAATTCCAATCATTAGACCACTTCGTGAATCTTTAGCAGGAGATAAAGTCAAACGAATCATGGGAATCGTTAATGGTTCAACCAACTTCATTCTTGACCGCATGGATTCAACCGGTTCGACTCTTGAAGAAGCTATGAAAGAGGCAACCAAGCTTGGCTATCTAGAAGCAGATCCAGTTTTGGATGTTGAAGGATATGACGCAGCTCAGAAAGCAGCCATCCTCGCATCTCTTGCTTTCCATACCGAAGTTCCTCTCGAGAAGGTTTACCGAGAAGGAATTACAAAAGTTACCCAAGCTCAAATGGCAGCAGCTAAGCGAGATGGCTATGTAATCAAATTGCTAGCTATCTGTGAAAAGATTTCAGCAGATGCAGAACACCCTGAAGAAGGTATTTCAGTTCGCGTCTATCCAGCAATGGTTCCACTTGAACATCCACTAGCTGCAGTTCGCGGTGCTTTCAACGCTGTATTCGTTGAAGCAGAAGCAGCTGGAAGCCTAATGTTCTATGGTGCTGGTGCTGGCGGAATTCAAACTGCATCTGCTGTGATGGGTGATCTAGTATCGGCTGCGAAGCGACACGTAGCTGGTGGTCCAGGACTAGCTGACTCTGTGCACGCTGAACTAGAAGTATTGCCAATCAGCAGAATCAAGACTAGATACCAAATCACTCTTGAAGTAACTGACCAACCTGGTGTGCTTGCATCCATTGCAAACATTTTTGCTAACCACAATGTTTCTATTGAAACAGTTGAGCAGTCTTCAAAGATGATTCAGGCTGAAACAACTGCTTGGTTGGAAATTGGAACACATGAGGCTAGTGATAGCTCTCTAGCTGCTGTAGTAAGTGAACTCGACGCCAGTGCTGCCGTTGAACAAATCACCTCTGTTATCAGAGTTGAAGGAGTATAAACATGGCCCATCAATGGCGTGGAGTAATCAACGAGTACTTCGATCGACTAGATATTGAACCTGGCACCAAGGTAATTACTTTGGGTGAGGGAGGGACACCTCTTGTAGCTGCTCCTGCTCTAGCCAAGTTAGTTGGTGCATCAGAAGTTTGGCTAAAGGTTGAAGGAATGAACCCAACTGGTTCATTCAAAGACCGCGGTATGACTATGGCTGTTACCAAAGCAGTTCATCACGGAGCTAAGGCTGTTATTTGTGCATCAACAGGAAACACTTCTGCAAGTGCTGCTGCATATGCTGCTGCTGCAGGCATCAAATCTGTTGTTCTTATCCCTGAGGGAAAGATCACCATGGGCAAGCTTGCTCAGGCTGTTGCCCATAAAGCAGAGATCTTGCAGGTTAGAGGTAACTTCGATGACTGTCTAGTGTTGGCTCGTGAACTTAGCGAAAACTATGCGGTGCACTTGGTGAACTCAGTGAACCCAGATCGTATTGAAGGTCAGAAGACAGCAAGCTTTGAAGTTGTTGAAACACTAGGTTTCGCACCTGACTTCCATGTCTTGCCTGTAGGTAACGCTGGTAACTACAGTGCCTATTTCAAGGGCTATCTAGAAGAATTCAATGCTGGAACCATCAAGGGTGTTCCTGTTATGTGGGGATTCCAAGCAGAAGGCTCAGCTCCTTTCGTTGCTGGACACCCAATTGCTAATCCAGAAACTATTGCTACGGCTATCCGAATTGGAAACCCAGCTTCTTGGGATCTAGCGCTTAGTGCTCAGGACTGCAGCAGGGGAGAGTTTGGTGCAGTTAGCGATGAAGAGATTTTGTGGATGCACCGATTCCTATCTAATGAAGTTGGCGTATTCGTAGAACCTTCATCAGCTACCGGTGCCGCTGGTCTATTCAAAAACTCAAAGCTTGGCAAAGTACCAAGTGGAGCAAAGATTGTTGTCACTGTTACCGGCCACGGACTAAAAGATGTTGGTTGGGCGTTGAAAGATGCTAACGGTCAAGACATTTCTCCAGTTTCTTGTTCTAAAGAAACCAGTGAAGTTGCGGAACTTCTTGGATTGGATAAAAACTAATGCGTTTAGATCAGGCTAACGCCATGCTGGGTAGAAAAGTAGTTGTTAAAGTTCCAGCAACAACAGCAAACCTAGGTCCTGGTTTTGACACTTTGGGTATGGCTTTATCTTTTTACGATGAACTTGAAGTTCAAGCGGTTGACGCTCTCGATGCTCAGGTAGAAGTTATTGGTGAAGGCCAGGGAGAGGTTGCAACAGGTGATGAAAACCTCGTTGTGAAAGCTATTGCCTACACATTCCAATACCTAAGACAACCACTTCCAGGCCTAAGACTTCGAGCGCATAACTTTATTCCTCACGGTAGAGGAATGGGATCTTCAGGAGCAGCAGTAGTTGCTGGAATTATGGCTGCCAAAGGTCTTCTAGAAGGAATTGTGGAAATAACTCCAAGTCAGCTTTTGGAAATTGCAACAAAGCTTGAAGGTCACCCAGACAATGTTGCTCCAGCACTATTCGGTGGACTAACTATTGCTTGGCAGGATGAGACTGGGCCGAAGCACAAGAAGCTCTTTGTCCACAGGGGTGTTTCTCCTCTCGTTCTTGTTCCAAAGAACAAGATGTCAACTGAGTTGGCAAGATCTTTGCAGCCTGACTCTGTTCCTCACGATGATGCTGTCTTCAACGTTTCTCGTTCTGCTCTACTTATTGCAGCTCTAACCCAGAGCCCAGAGCTGCTTCTAGCTGCCACAGAGGACAGATTGCACCAGGCTTATAGAGCCAAAGCAATGCCTGAAACAGATGCTCTAATCACTGCTTTGCGTGATGCAGGGCATGCTGCTGTGGTTTCAGGGGCAGGGCCATCGGTCTTGGTTTTGGCCTCAGATCCCGCTCAAAGACTGGCTGCAGCTAGCCTGGCAGCTGAGAAGTTCCCAACTTGGAGCCCTTTAATGTTGGCGGTTGACTTCAAAGGTGCTACTGTTGCAACGTACACAAATCTTGGGGCTAATCAATAGCTATCCAAAATCCAAATCCCGTAAAAACTTACGGTTCGAGCATGACAAGGGTCGTGCACCAAGCAATCCACCTCAATTAAGAAACCGATTGCTAACTAAGAAAGAGTCATACAAACATGGATGAAGTCCAAAAAGAAAATTCTCCAAAGAGATCTCGTCGCGTAACTGCAGTTCCTGCAACCGACGCACCGGTTGAAGCTAAGAAGCCAACCCGTTCTCGTAAGAGTGAAGATGCTGCACCTGCTGCTGCGCCAGAAGCGGCTCCAGAGCGTTCAAACACAAGAACTCGTAACCGTTCAGCTGCTCCAAGCGAATCAGCTCCTAAGGCTGAAGGTTCACAGGAATCTTCTTCTGAGCGTCCAGCTCGTGGAGAATTCGATGGCGAACGTCCAGAGCGTTCTGAAAGAAACGATCGTCAGGGTCAGAACCGTAACCGTAATCGCAACCGTAACCGCAATGGTGGAAACGATAGATTCCGTGACCGTGGACCACGTCGTAACAACGAGCGTGACGAGGTTGATACCGAGATCTCTCCTGATGATGTATTAGTACCTGTAGCAGGTATCTTGGACATCCTGGATAACTACGCATTCGTTCGTACTACTGGTTACCTAGCTGGTCCTAACGATGTTTATGTATCTCTTGGTCAGGTTAAGAAGTATTCACTTCGTAAGGGTGACGCAGTTGTTGGTGCTATCCGCCAACCACGTGAAGGTGATTCACCTTCAAGAACTAAGTTCAACGCGATTGTTCGTGTTGACACTGTTAACGGACAGACTCCAGAAGAAGCTGCTAACCGTGTTGAATTCGGCAAGCTAACTCCGCTATACCCACAGACTCGTTTGCGTCTAGAGACTGAGCCAAACAAGCTATCAACAAGAATCATTGACCTTGTTGCTCCTATTGGTAAGGGTCAGCGTGGACTCATTGTTTCACCACCTAAGGCTGGTAAGACTTTGGTTCTTCAGGCAATTGCCAACTCAATTGCTGTAAACAACCCAGAGGTTCACCTAATGGTTGTTCTAGTTGATGAGCGTCCAGAAGAAGTTACAGACATGCAGAGAACTGTTAAGGGTGAAGTTATTGCTTCTACTTTTGACCGTCCAGCAGAGGATCACACAACTGTTGCAGAACTTGCAATTGAAAGAGCGAAGCGTCTAGTTGAGATGGGTCACGACGTTGTTGTGTTGCTTGACTCAATCACACGTCTTGGTCGTGCATACAACCTGAGTGCTCCGGCATCTGGTCGTATTCTTTCCGGTGGTGTTGACTCATCAGCTCTATACCCACCAAAGCGCTTCTTTGGTGCTGCTAGAAACATTGAAGATGGTGGATCACTAACCATCCTTGCAACAGCTCTTGTTGAGACTGGTTCGAAGATGGATGAAGTTATCTTCGAAGAGTTCAAGGGAACTGGAAACATGGAACTTCGTCTTTCACGCTCACTTGCAGACAAGAGAATCTTCCCTGCAGTTGATGTGAACGCATCTGGTACTCGTCGTGAAGAAATGTTGATGAGCCCTGATGAGACAAAGATTGTTTGGAAGCTACGTCGTGCACTTGCTGGTCTTGAACAGCAGCAGGCACTTGAGCTAGTTCTAAACCGTCTAAAGGAAACTAAGAGCAACGTTGAGTTCCTAATGATGGTTCAGAAGTCTATGCCTGTAGCAAGCGGATCTGAAAGCGAATAATGTTATCTTCAGTCCAGGCATTACTGGCTGAACATGCAGAGTTGCAAAGCCAACTTTCAGAGGCCTCAGTCCACGCCAATCCAGTTCTAGCAAAGAAACTTAACCGTAGGTACGCCGAGCTAAACGCAATCGTTTCTGCCTACCATGCTGTTAATTCATTGCAGGCAGACCTAGATGCAGCTAAAGACATGGCTAAAGAAGACGAAAGCTTTGCAGCTGAAGTTCCTGCTTTGGAAGAATCTCTGCACGAAGGTACTGAGAAGCTTCGTCGTCTACTAATCCCTAGAGACCCTGATGATGGTCGCGATGTCATTATGGAAATCAAGGCTGGTGAAGGTGGAGCTGAGTCTGCGCTATTCGCGGCAGATCTATTCAGAATGTATATCCAGTATGCAAACAGCAAGGGCTGGAAGACAGAAATCCTAGACAAGAACGAATCAGATCTTGGTGGGTACAAAGATGTTCAGATTGCTATCAAAGGCAAATCATCAGATCCTGCTGAAGGAGTATGGGCTCACTTGAAATATGAAGGTGGTGTTCACAGAGTTCAGCGTGTGCCAGTTACTGAAACTCAGGGCAGAATCCACACCTCAGCTGCTGGTGTTCTTGTCTTCCCTGAAGTAGATGCTCCTGAAGAACTTGAAATCGCAGCGAATGAAATTCGCGTTGATGTGTTCCGATCCTCTGGTCCTGGTGGCCAGTCAGTTAACACAACAGACTCTGCTGTTCGTCTAACCCACATTCCAACTGGAATCGTAGTTTCGATGCAGAACGAAAAGTCTCAGCTACAAAACCGTGAAGCAGCTATGCGTGTACTTAGAGCTCGTCTATTGGCAGCTCAGCAGGAAGCTCTAGAAGCGGAACTAAGTGCTGCACGTAAGTCTCAGGTTAAAAGCGTTGACCGTAGCGAGCGAATCAGAACCTATAACTTCCCAGAGAACCGTATTGCTGATCACCGCACTGGCTATAAGTCATACAACCTTGATCAGGTTATGGATGGAGCACTAGAGCCTGTTATTCAGTCGGCTATTCAAGCTGATGAAGAAGCAAGACTGGCTGCTCTCGGTGAGAACGAGTAATGAAACTCTTTGCTGCTATTGAAGCAGCATCTGCAAAGTTTGAACAAGCCGGCATTGAATCATTTCAAGCCGATGCAGAAAATCTTCTAGGTTTCGTTCTTGGATTATCAAGAGGCGAACTTCAAGTAAAAGCAATCACCGGCGAAGAACTAAATCAACAAGATGAACTTAAGTTCCAAGAATTAGTAAATAGACGAGCAGAACGTTTCCCTCTGCAACACCTAACCGGCGTTGCTCACTTCAGACAACTAGAACTCAAAGTAGGGCCTGGAGTCTTCGTACCTAGATTTGAAACTGAAGTTGTCACCCAGATTGCTATTGATGCGCTTAGAGCAGTTCCTAATGAGAGCCCAGTAGCAGTTGACCTAGCAACAGGCTCTGGAGCAATTGCTTTGTCTATTGCCCATGAAGTTCCTCATGCCAAGGTCTATGCAGTTGAGCTAAGCGAAGATGCTTTGAAATACACCAGAGCAAACTTTGACAGATATGCACCAGATGCCACTCTGGTTCAAGGCGATCTAGCTGATGCCTTTCCTGAATTGAACGGTCAGGTAGATGTCTTGGTTTCTAACCCTCCATACATTCCTGATGCCATGATCCCTATCTATCCAGAGGTTCATCTTCATGACCCAGCTCTTGCTCTTTATGGGGGAGATGATGGGCTTGACCTAGTTCGTAAGGTTGAGGCTACGGCTAAGAGATTGCTGAGAGAAGGCGGAGCATTAGTCATTGAGCACGCTGACATGCAAGGTGATGCCATTAGAGAACTAATATTGAGTTTGGGTTGGCGTCAAGCCAGAACTCATAAGGATTTATCAGGTCGCGATAGAGCGACCTCAGCGATTAGGTAGGCGGGTGGTTGTTATGAAGAACGTATTTGACTGCTCTGTCGATACCGAATTACTAACCGGTATGCGCTTAGCCAAGGTTTCTCTCGGGAGAAACGAACTTGCTGTTATTCCAACAGATACCGTTTATGGAATTGCCGCTAACGCTTTCTCGCCTGAAGCAGTCCAAGCTCTTCTTGATGCAAAGGGAAGAGGAAGACAATCACCTCCTCCAGTTCTTATTGCCAATCTCAACATGGCTCGTGCCTTAGTTGAAACTCTTCCTGATGCTGCAATCAAACTTGCCGAGACCTTCTGGCCTGGAGCTCTAACTCTTATTCTTCGAGCTCAACCTTCATTGTCTTGGGATCTAGGGGAGACCAAGGGAACTGTTGCTCTTAGGGTTCCTGATCACAAGATTGCCTTAGCTCTGATTGAAGAAACTGGTCCACTTGCAGTTTCATCTGCAAACCTTACTGGTGAACCAGCAGCAACTACTTGTGCTCAGGCTCACGGATATCTTGAAAGTTCAGTTCAAGTTTTCCTAGATGGTGGACCAAGCCCTAAGGGTGAAGCATCGACCATTCTTGACCTAACTCAGTTGGTTGATACTCACGACTCTGAGGGTAATCTCAGCACAACAGGACTAATCAAGATTGTTAGACGCGGAGCATTAGCTGAAGCAAAGATTAGATCTGTAGTTGGAGATTTGCTGGAAGTTAGTGCGGGCTAGTGCGCGCGTATCTCCTTCTTATGGCTATAGCCGGGGTGGTAACCTACCTCGCTACTTTTGTGGTTAGAAAACTTGCTGCTAAATACAACATTTATCCAAAGGCCATCAGAACTAGAGATATGCATTCAAAGCCAACTCCACGTATCGGTGGCTTGGCGATGTTTATTGGTTTTGTAGTCTCGGTATCTATTGCAGCCCCCATCGGCTGGTTTGAAGTGGTGTTTGCAGATCCAGGGCCGATTATCGCTATTTCCTTAGCAGCACTGGTTGTTATGGCTATTGGTTTCCTAGATGATCTCTTTGATCTTGACTGGACTATCAAGTTAGCGGGGCAGTTCTTAGCAGCTGGTGTTCTAGCTTGGAATGGTGTTCAGATTGTTTCACTGCCAATCTTTGGAATCACTGTTGGTTCGTTCGGTGTTTCATTCGTGGTGACAGTGTTCCTGGCTGTTCTAGTTATGAACGCGGTCAACTTTATTGACGGACTTGATGGTTTGGTAGCTGGAGTGGTTCTAATTGGAACAGTTGTGTTCTTTGTTTACTCCTACCTACTTGCTCAACAGATTTCCCCAACCAACTACTTCAACTTGGCAACTGTTATCTCAGCCATTGTGATTGGTATGTGTGTTGGCTTCTTGCCACACAACTGGCATACCGCAAAGATCTTCATGGGTGATGGTGGAGCTCTTCTTCTAGGCCTTCTTATGACTGCATCTGCTTTGACAGTCACAGGTCAGATTGACCCTGCTTCTTTGAAGCGAGATGACCTGGTGCCAGCTGTTCTACCTTTGATTCTTCCTATTTCAATTTTGCTATTGCCATTACTTGACTTTGCTTTGGCAGTAGTCAGACGTTTGGCTGCCGGCAAGTCACCTTTTGCTGCTGACCGCCTTCACCTTCACCACAAACTGCAGGACTTCGGTCACGGCCATGTTGGTTCCGTCTTGGTCTTCTACTTCTGGAGTGCATCGGTATCGGTTAGCTGCCTACTTCTGTTCCTAACCGACTTTGTGTGGGTAGCAATGTTTGCAGTGAGTTCAATATCTCTCTCACTTCTGTATACGCTGTGGCCTGCAATCATGAGATTCCGATCAAGAAAGAAGTTAGCCAATGTTTGATGATCTAAAGTCTGTAATGACCAGAGTCCTAAAACTGGGCTCACTACTGGTAGTTGGCATAACCGTGCTTGGTTCAGTCATCGGGTTTCTAGTCGCTGGGACTTCAGGGCTGTTAGCAGCCTTAGCTGGGGGAGCGGCAGCTTTTGCCTTCACAGCGCTAACAGTTCTGAGCCTATTATTTGGATCAAAGTTGAACCTAGGTGGTTTCCTAGGAGTGGTTCTGGGAGGCTGGCTAGTCAAAGTACTCCTTTTCCTAGTCCTTTTCAGATTCCTAGACAGAGCAGAATGGCTAACTCTGAGTGCGAGACCTGTGGTCTTTTTCGTAGTTGTTGCAGCCGTCATTGGAGGCCTGGTTTTGGACACAATAGTTGTCACCAAAGCCAGAATCGCTCCTTCGGTCTAATCCTTAAAATTGCTGAAAATTTGGCTCAATAAGCGGTTTTTGGGTCTTCAGATGCTGGTACGATTTGAGTATCGCTTGCTCCAGTCGAAGCGGTACCCACTGTAAATCGCCGCAAGGTTAGGCATGGCCTGCCCCGAAACAGGAGTCAAAGCTGTTCACTGAAAAGTTGTCACTGCTTAGCGCAGGATTTAGACCTTACACCGCGGGTGAAGGCGACTTTCAGGCGCCAACCATTGAAGAGTTTTACCCTCAGGTAATCGCGTTTGCAGGAACTCCATTTGAGATCAACCGAATCATGTTGATTCGTCTATTGGTTATGACTCTTCTAATCGTTGTTTTCACCCTTTGGACAAGTAAGTTCCGCAAGAGTACCGCTACTGGTCAGTTTGTTCCTGGCAGATTCCAGATGATGGGTGAGATTTCTCTAAACTTCGTTAGAAAGTCAATCGCTCACGAACAGCTGGGTGAAAAAGACGGAGATAGATTCCTACCTCTGCTAACCACCATCTTCTTCATTGTTCTAGGTATGAACATCACAGGTATTATTCCTGGACTAAACATCGCTGGAACCTCTGTTATTGGTCTACCAATGCTTTTGGCTGGAGTTGCCTACGTAACCTTCATTTATGCAGGTGTAAAGCGTCACGGCATGAAGTTCTTCAAGAACGCTCTTTTCCCTGCTGGTGTTCCAAAAGCCTTCTACGCACTGGTAACTCCTATCGAGTTCCTCTCAACTTTCATTCTTAGACCAGTTACTTTGGCTCTTCGTTTGATGATGAACATGATCGCAGGACACCTGCTTTTGGTTCTCTGTTTCACCGCAACACATTACTTTTTCTTATACTCCGATGGATTCTTCAAGTTATTCGGAGTAGGAACATTTACCTTCGGGTTTGTCTTCACTCTCTTTGAGATCTTGGTGGCATTCTTGCAGGCATACGTATTCACACTGTTGACAACTGTTTACATTCAGCTGTCGTTAGCAGATGAACACTAGGAACAAACTGGGCTAACAAACCGTTAGTTCAAACCATGGAAGGAAAACAAAGTGCAGATTATTCAAGTAGCAGCAGAAGTCGCAGTTCAGACATCACAGGTTGTAGGTAACCTCGGAGTTCTTGGCTACGGCCTTGCAGCGATTGGTCCTGGTATCGGTGTAGGACTAGTAGTTTCAAAGACTATTGAGTCAATTGCTCGTCAACCAGAACTTGCAGCAAGACTTCAGGTAACAATGTGGCTAGGTATCGCGTTTACCGAAGCATTGGCTCTTATCGGTCTTGCAACCCCATTCATCTTCGCAGTCTAAGGTTTCATAAATGACTATTGGAATTCACGAACTATTGATGCCTACGGTGTCAGCTAACCCACTCATACCTGCGGTAGCTGACATTGTTTGGTCTGCAGTCGTTTTCGCGATTCTGTTGGTCTTCTTCTGGCTCAAGGTTTTGCCTAACTTCAAAAAGAACATCGATGCAAGAACCGAGGCGATCGAAGGTCGTCTAGCTCAAGCGGAGAAGGCTCAGGCTGAAGCTGCGGCAAAGACTGCAAACATTGAAGCTGAGCAGGCTGAGGCACGTGCTGAAGCAGCCCAGATTCGTGAATCTGCAAGAGCCGAGGGTGCAGCAATTCTTGCTGAACTGAAGGAGCAGGCTTCGCTAGAAGCAGCTCGTATGACAGAGACAGCCAAGAAGCAGATCGAAGCAGAACGTCAGTCCGCAATCATTTCATTGCGTGCTGAAGTTGGAGCACTAGCTCTTGACTTAGCTTCATCTGTAGTGGCTCAGAACCTCAAAGAAGACAAGAACGCTTCGAGCATCGTCTCAGGCTTCCTTTCAGATCTAGAGAAAGACAGCAAGAAGAACTAATGGCCTCCTCAACTCGTCAAGCACTAGCTCAAGCTAAAGCAGATGCATCTGCGTACCTTGGGTCAGACTTGGCATTTGCGACTGACCTCTTTGTAGTTGCCGATGCAATCTCGGGTAGTACCCAGTTGCGTGGCATCCTCTCAGATACTTCCACTGCGAGCGATGCAAAGAACGCACTCATCGAGCGCGTATTCAACACAAAGGTCAACGCAAACACAATCGAGTTTGTGAAGAAGGTCTGTGCTCTTAGATTCTCTAGAAGCATGGACCTCGTCATTGTTCTTGAACAACTTGGTGTTCACGCATCAGCAGCTACTGCTTCGAAGACTAACGTTTTGGACGATGTTCAGAGCGAGCTATTTAGCTTCCAGCAGGTAGTAGCAAGCGACAGAGATCTGCAGTTTGCTTTGAGCAACAAGAGTGCACCTAATGAATCAAAGATTGCTTTGGTCAAGGCACTTATTGGCTCAAAGGCAAACCCAGTTACTTTGGCTCTTGTCAACCAGGCTGTCGGTTCAGCACGTGGTCGTCGAGTTGCCATTGTGATTGACCAGTTTGCTAAGCAGATTGCTGCATACGGAGATTCACTAGTTGCAACAGTCACAGTTTCTAAAGAACTAGAACAAAGCCAAGTTGAGCGTTTGCGTTCAACCTTGGCTGGTACTTATGGTCAGCAAGTTAGCCTGAACATCGAAATCGATCCTTCGATTATCGGTGGAATGGTAGTTCAAATTGCTGGTGAAATAATCGACGGAAGCGTAAGCACCCGTCTGCAAAACCTAAAGCTGCAGTTGGTAAAGGCCTCCAGCAGCATCAACCGAAGCTAACGCTTCAGAAGTAGAGGAACAAGATGGCAGATCTAAGCATCAGTCCGAATGAGATTCGCGACGCGCTGAAGGACTTTGCTAAGTCTTACGAGCCAGCTCAGGCTAGCCGTACCGAGATTGGTCACGTAATCGATGCCGGTGACGGCATTGCTCACGTTGAAGGCTTGCCTAGTGTGATGGCTAACGAACTTCTAAAGTTCGAAGACGGCACTTTGGGTCTAGCTCAGAACCTAGACGAGCGTGAGATCGGTGTGATCATCCTTGGTGAGTTCACCCACATCGTTGAAGGTATGAAGGTTGAGCGTACAGGTGAGATTCTTTCTGTTCCAGTAGGCGATGACTTCCTAGGTCGAGTTGTAAACCCAGTTGGTGAGCCAATCGATGGCAAGGGAGAGATCAAGTCTTCTGCTCGTCGTGCTCTAGAGCTTCAGGCTCCTGGTGTTATGGCTCGTAAGTCAGTTCACGAACCACTACAAACAGGTATCAAGGCTATTGACGCGATGATTCCTATCGGTCGTGGACAGCGTCAGCTAATCATTGGTGACCGTCAGACTGGTAAGACTGCTATTGCGATTGACGCAATCATCAACCAGAAGGCTAACTGGGAATCAGGAGATCCAACAAAGCAGGTTCGTTGTATCTATGTTGCTGTTGGTCAAAAGGGTTCAACAATTGCATCTGTAAAGGGAGCTCTAGAAGCTGCTGGAGCAATGGAGTACACAACAATCGTTGCATCTCCTGCATCTGACCCAGCTGGTTTCAAGTACCTAGCTCCATACACCGGTTCTGCTATTGGTCAGCACTGGATGTATGACGGCAAGCACGTTCTAATCATTTTTGATGACCTATCAAAGCAGGCTGAGGCTTACCGTTCGATTTCCCTATTGCTTCGTCGTCCACCAGGCCGTGAAGCATACCCAGGTGACGTTTTCTACTTACACTCACGTCTACTAGAGCGCTGTGCAAAGTTGAACGATGAACTAGGTGCTGGTTCTATGACTGGACTTCCAATCATTGAGACCAAGGCAAACGACGTTTCTGCATACATTCCAACCAACGTAATTTCTATTACCGATGGTCAGATCTTCTTGCAGTCAGACTTGTTCAACGCTAACCAGAGACCAGCTATTGACGTAGGTATCTCTGTTTCTCGTGTTGGTGGTGCTGCTCAGGTTAAGGGAATCAAGAAGGTTTCTGGAACATTAAAGCTAGAACTAGCTCAGTACCGTTCCCTAGAAGCATTCGCGATGTTCGCAAGCGACCTAGATGCTGCTTCACGTCAGCAGCTTGCTCGTGGTGCACGTCTAATGCAGCTTCTAAAGCAGCCTCAGTACTCTCCATACCCAGTTGAAGAGCAAACAGTTTCTATCTGGGCTGGTACCACAGGCAAGCTTGATGAAGTTCCAGTAGAGGACATCTTGAGATTCGAAAGCGAATTGCTTGACTACCTTCGTCGTAACTCACAGGTTCTAACAACCATCCGCGAGACAAACGATCTAAAGGATGACACTGTTGCAGCCCTAGAAGCAGATGTAGTGAAGTTCAAGAAGAGCTTCCTAACCGGTGTTGGTAAGCCTCTTTCATCAGTAGGTAACGAGTCGGTTGCTGCTATCGATGAAGAAGAAGTTGACCAAGAGAAGATTGTGAAGCAGAAGCGCTAATCAAGCGTTTTTGATTTCAAGAGAAAGATAAGGACAAAGACATGGGTGCGCAACTTCGGGTCTATAGGCAGAAGATTAAATCTGCTCAGACGACCAAGAAGATTACTCGAGCCATGGAGTTGATTTCAGCCTCACGCATTTACAAAGCACAACAGCGTTTGACTGCAGCTAACCCATATTCTCGAGCAATTACTCGTGCTGTGTCAGCCGTTGCTACCTTCTCTAACATCGATCACCCGCTAACTACTGAGCCTAAAGAGATTCGCAGATCAGCAGTTGTTATCTTCACCAGCGACCGTGGTCTAGCAGGAGCGTTCTCAACTAACGTTCTAAAGGAATCTGAGCAACTAACTCAGCTTCTTAAAGACCAGGGTAAGGATGTTGTTTACTACCTAGTTGGTCGTAAGTCAGTTGGTTTCTTCTCATTCCGCAAGCGCGCTGCTATTCGTAGCTGGACCGGTGGAACAGACCTTCCAGTATTCACAACAGCAGAAGAGATTTCTAATGCAGTTGTCGATGCCTTCAACCTAGGTTACGAAGATGGTGGAGTAGACGAAATTCACTTGGTATACAACAAGTTCGTTTCGATGATCAGCCAGGAACCACAGGTTGTTCGTTTGCTTCCTTTGGAAATTGTTGAAGGTGTTTCAAAGCCTGAAGAGAACGAAATCTTCCCACTATACGAATTTGAGCCAGATGCATCAAAGGTTCTAGATGCTCTGCTTCCTGTTTACATCGAATCACGTATTTTCAACGCAATGTTGCAGTCAGCTGCAGCAGAGCACGCAGCAAGACAAAAAGCAATGAAGTCAGCTACTGAAAACGCTGACAAGTTAATCAAGAACTACACAAGGTTGAGCAACTCTGCTCGACAGTCAGAAATTACCCAACAGATTTCCGAAATCGTTGGTGGTGCCGACGCACTTGTCGACACCAGCGACAAAGAATAGAAAGATAGAAGAAAATGGCCGAGAACAAGAACACTGCTACCGGACGTATTGCCCGCGTAACAGGTCCTGTAGTTGACATCGAGTTTCCGCACGATGGTATCCCAGGTATCTACAACGCTCTGACCACTGAGATCACTTTGGATGGTGAGGTTTCAATCCTTACCCTCGAGGTAGCTCAGCACCTAGGAGATGACCTAGTCCGTGCGATTGCACTGAAGCCAACCGATGGTTTGGTTCGTGGACAGGCAGTATCTGACACAGGTTCACCTATCTCTGTTCCAGTAGGTGATGTGACCAAGGGTAAGGTATTCAACGTAACCGGTGACATCCTGAACGGTAAGCCAGGCGACAAGGTGGAAGTAACCGAGCGCTGGCCAATCCACCGCCTACCACCAGCATTCGACCAGCTTGAGTCAAAGACTGAGATGTTCGAAACCGGTATCAAGGTTATTGACCTGCTAACCCCATATGTTCGTGGTGGAAAGATTGGTCTATTCGGTGGTGCTGGTGTTGGTAAGACAGTTCTTATCCAGGAAATGATCTACCGTGTAGCAGAAGACCACGATGGTGTATCTGTATTCGCTGGTGTTGGTGAGCGTACCCGTGAAGGTAACGACCTTATCGACGAAATGACTGAGTCAGGTGTTATCGATAAGACAGCACTGGTCTTCGGTCAGATGGATGAGCCACCAGGCACCCGTCTTCGTGTTGCATTGTCAGCTTTGACAATGGCTGAGTACTTCCGTGATGTTCAAAAGCAGGACGTTCTTCTGTTCATCGACAACATCTTCCGCTTTACTCAGGCAGGTTCTGAGGTTTCAACACTTCTAGGCCGCATGCCTTCGGCTGTGGGTTACCAGCCAAACCTTGCTGATGAGATGGGTCTTCTACAGGAGCGCATCACATCTACTCGTGGACACTCGATTACATCTCTGCAGGCTATTTACGTACCTGCCGATGACTACACCGACCCAGCCCCTGCAACAACATTCGCTCACCTTGATGCAACAACAGAGTTGAGCCGTGAAATTGCTTCTAAGGGTCTATACCCAGCTGTGGATCCACTAACTTCAACCTCACGTATTTTGGACCCACGCTTTATTAGCGCTGACCACTACGCAACAGCAACCAGAGTGAAGCAGATTCTCCAGAAGAACAAAGAACTTCAGGAAATCATCGCCATCTTGGGTGTTGAAGAATTGAGCGAAGAGGACAAGATCACGGTATCTCGTGCTCGTCGTATCCAGCAGTTCCTTTCCCAGAACACATACATGGCGGAGAAGTTCACCGGTGTTAAGGGTTCAACAGTTCCTCTAAAGGAAACCATCGAAGGCTTCTCAGCTATTGCTAATGGAGACTTCGACAACGTAGCAGAACAAGCGTTCTTCAACGTTGGTGGTTTGGAAGACGTTGAGCGTCAATGGGCAAAGATTCAGGCAGAGACCTCTAAGTAATGAAAACTCTTCGTGTTGAACTAGTAGCTGCTGACCGAGCTGTATGGTCAGGGGATGCCAGGATGGTTATCGCTAAGACTGTTGAAGGTGAGATTGGTCTGCTACCAGGACACGAACCTATGCTTGCAATCTTGGCTTCAGGTGATGTTCGCATCACCTTGCCAACTGGCGAGAGCATCAAGGCAACAGCTGCTGATGGCTTCCTATCAGTTGAGCACGATGTAGTAACCATCGTTGCTAGAGATGCTCAACTAGCCTAAAGATCTAAAAGATAAAGCCCCGAGGTAATCTCGGGGCTTTTCTTTATATCTGAAAACTACAACTTATCTGGTGTCCCTGTTTGCTTTACTTCCCGTTTCTGTTCCTCAACAATCAAAACTGAATTGTGGGCAGAAGGAGCAAAGATCTCATTCATGGCGAACATGGCTGAACTCATTGAACCACCAGGTCGCTTCTTAGCCTTCTTGTTTCTTCGGCTTGCTGGCAGGCCAACAATCAAGGCAATGGCGGCAATCGAGCCAAGTGCAACAAAGAGCTCCAAGGCTATTAGTCCTGTTCAGGCCTTCTCTTAGCAGGAGCTTCTCTGCGGTTAGCTGCAGGAACCCACTTGATGTCTCCACCGTGCTTGATGTTTGCATATCTTGCTAGAACGAATAGAAGATCGCTAAGACGGTTTAGGTACTTCACAGCGGTCAGGCTGACACCACCTGTGGTGTGACCCTTCTTACCTGGCTCAGTGCCGTGTTCTTCAATTGCGTGCCAGGTGGCTCGCTCTGCTCTTCTAACGACTGTTCTAGCTAGGTGAAGACCAGCTGCTAATCCTGATCCACCAGGGATGATGAAGGAGTCTAGCTTCTCTAGTTCAGCATTGTATTTGTCGATAGCTGCTTCTAAAGCGTCAATCCAAACTGCATCAACACGTAATGGCTCATACTCGTAGTGCTCGTTCAAAGGGTTTGATAGGTCTGCACCTAAGTCAAATAAGTCATTCTGAATCTGAGAAAGAAGATCTAGGGTTTCTTTGTCGAACTCGTTCTGAGCTAGTGACACAGCAACACCGATAGCTGAGTTGGCCTCATCGACATCGGCATAAGCTTCGATGCGTGGGTCTGTCTTTCTAACTCTGCTGAAGTTGCTCAGTCCGGTCAGTCCTTCATCACCTGTTCGGGTGTATATCTTCGTAAGTTTTACCATGTTCTAAGTTTAGGCTTGTTAGATGCTCCTATTGTTGCCTCCTAGCGAAACCAAGAAGATTGGTGGAACCAATCTGACTATTGAACAGGTACATCTGAGCTATGGGCAACTCAATGAGGCTAGAGATCTAGTTCTGGATGCTCTTATCAAGGTATGTAAGACCAAGGCTGGGGCAGTGAAGGCTCTGAAGCTAAGCCCTAAGCAACTAGGGGACAGGGAACTAAACCTTGGGATTAGACAAGCCCCAACCATGCCAGCCTTTGAACGCTATGAAGGAACCCTGTATAAAGCCATTGGGCTAGATACTTTCACCAGTCATGAAGTCGAACTTATGAGAGCTAACGTCTTGATTCAAAGTGCTCTATTTGGGCTTATCTCAGCAACAGATCGAATCCCTTGGTACAGACTCTCAGCTAATACCGTGCTTCCTAAACTAAGCCTCAAGAAGGTTTGGCAAGAACACCAAGGTGCAGCCTTCAATCGTCTAGTTGACATGCCAATCATTGACCTTAGATCAAAGGCCTATGTTGATCTTGCTCCAATACCTGAACATCTTGAGTCTTATTGGGTTGAAGTTGTTGCTGAAGATAGCAAGGGTCAACGTCGAGCTCTAAACCATTTCAACAAAACAGCTAAGGGCGAACTAGTTGGTGCGTTTGTTAGAGCAAAACAAGCACCCAAGACTTTGGCTCAACTAAAAGCAGTAGCGAAGAAGGCTGGGTTGGGGTTAGAAGTTGAAGGCAAGATCATTTACCTTATTACTTCTGAAGTCATTCGAAAGAAGTAAAACTCTTAGGAGAGTTCTTTTCTGCGGAAGCAGCCTGGTGCATGGTCATTTACAAAACCAGTTGCCTGCATGAGTGCATACATAGTTGTTGATCCAACAAAACCAAACCCTAGTTTCTTGAGGTGCTTACTAAGCTGATCTGATTCAGGGCTAGTAGCTCGCCATTCAAATGCGTTGGATGCTGTTGTTCGCTTTGATTTAGCAGGGGCAAAGCTCCAGACAATGTCGCTGATGCTTTCGCTTTGTTTTTGTAAGTCAAGAACAAGGTTCGCGTTATTGATGGTGCTAATAATCTTGGCTCTGTTTCGAATAATTCCAGCATCGAGCATCAGTCTTTCAACATCTGCATCATTTAGCTTCGCCACCTTTTTGATGTTGAAATTGTGGAATGCTTTCCTGAAAGTCTCACGCCTTTTCAGGATGGTTATCCAAGAGAGTCCAGCTTGAAAGCCTTCAAGAGTTATGCGTTCAAACATTTCCTGATCGCCAGTAACTGGAACACCCCACTCGGTGTCGTGATAATTGACATAGAGTTCATCAACTCCTGCCCACTTACAACGATGAAGACCATCGTCATGCTTTCTTACGAAGTCGCTCATTCTTTGGCCGAGATGCCTTCTAGTTTCAGGAGAATTCTTTTGGTTGGTAGTCCTTTGCCTCCGGAATAGCCGGTTATCTTTCCGCTGGAACCTAAGACTCTATGACAGCCAACGACTAGGGGGATTGGGTTAGAACCTACTGCTCCACCGACTGCTCTAGCGGCTAGTGGTTTGCCGATAGCTCTGGCAATCTCGGCATAAGTTTTTACTTGACCAAACTTGATCTTGGCAATCTCTTTCCAGACTGCTCTTTGGAATTCGGTTCCAGTACTTAGATCTAATGGAAAGGTGAACTTGGTTAGATTGCCTGCGAAGTAGGACTCAATCTCCTTTTGGGCTTGCTTGAGTACTGGGTTTGTGTTTGTTGTCGCTCTTGTTCCTGATACAGCTAGTTCAATGGAGATTACCTTGCCATTGGCTTCAGTTACTTTGATCATCCCGATAGGAGAGCTGAAGGCGATGTAGTTGTCTTTGCTTAGTTTCACAAATAGAGAATACCTAGTTAAAAAGAGAACCCGGTTATCCGTGATGCTTGGTGGATAACCGGGTTCTCTTGTGAACTTGTTGATTACATCAACTCGAACATCTTTCCTGCTTTGGAAAGGCTGTTACGGAGTGTCTGCTCTAGTTCATCGAACTCCTTCTGACCAATGGTTAGAGGAGGAGCTAGCTGAACTACAGGGTCGCCACGGTCATCTGAGCGGCAATACAAGCCGTTGTCATACAAGTCGTGACTTAGGAACTGACGGAGAAGCTTCTCAGACTCTTTGTCATTGAAGGTCTCTCTAGTTGTCTTGTCTCTAACTAGTTCGATTGCGTAGAAGTAACCTGCTCCACGAACATCTCCCACGATAGGCAGATCCTTTAGCTTCTCTAGGGTCTTCTTGAAGGCACGTTCGTTGCGAGCAACGTTACCTACTAGGTCTTCTTCATCGAAGATGTCTAGGTTCTCAAGAGCCACAGCACAAGCCACAGGGTGAGCTGCGAATGTGTAACCGTGAGCAAAGATGTTAGTTCCGTGCTTGAAAGGTTCGAATAGCTTCTCAGTAAGCATTAGAGCTCCAAGAGGCTGGTAGGCAGAGGTAATACCCTTTGCACAGACCAACATGTCTGGCTCTAATCCATATCTTTCGCTAGCGAACATGGTTCCAATACGACCGAAACCATCGATTGTTTCATCCGCTACCAACAGCACATCGTACTTGTCGCAAATCTCGCGAACACGCTTGAAGTATGAAGGGGGAGAGGTGAAACAACCACCAGAGTTCTGAACTGGTTCAATGAAGAACGCTGCAACAGTGTCTGGATCTTCAAACAGAATCATTTCTTCAACTCTGTCAGCTGCCCACATTGCGAACTCTTCTTCATTCTTGAAGTCATCCTGAGCTCTATACCAGTTGGTGTTTGGGACTCTGAATGTGCTTGGAACTAGAGGTTCGAACATCTTCTTCATAGATGGAATACCAGTTAGTGACAGAGCACCGTGTGATGTTCCGTGGTAAGCAACAGCACGAGTTAGAACCTTGTGCTTCATAGGCTTGCCAGTCATCTTGAAGTACTGCTTGGCTAGCTTCCAGGCTGTCTCGTTAGCCTCACCACCACCGGTAGTGAAGAACACTCGAGATAGATTCTTCGGAGCATATGAAAGTATGCGTTCCGCTAGTTCAATCGCTGGAGCGTGGGTGTGTGACCAGATCGGGAAGTAATCCAACTTCTTCATCTGCTTTGCCGCTGCTTCAGCTAATCTTTCACGACCGTGACCTACGTTTACGGCAAACAGCGATGAAATTCCATCGAAGTACTTCTTACCGTTAATGTCCCAGAAGTGATGTCCTTCAGCTTTAGTGATGATAGGAATGTCGCTCTTCTGGTAAGGGCTGTGACGGGTGAAGTGCAAAAACAAATTCTCTTTTGCAGCTTTTTGCAGCATTGCCGGGGTTGCTTCTTTACCAGCTCTACGAGCCTTAAGAAGCGGAGTGGCTTGGTCGGCTCTTGCTTTGGCCTGCTTCTTAGCAGGAGCCTTGCCTCGCGTAATCGCTGAGACAAGCTTTCGGGCTATGCTCTCCTTGGTTGCCATTTGATATCACTCTTTACATTGTGTTTGTGTTTCGTTTTTGAATTGCCGAATGACAATCCACTTCGAGCACCACTTTGATGCCCAAACCTATTTAGTTATCTCACACCCCAGTTGTAGAACTGCTTGTGGAGTTTGAGATACACAAAAGTCTCAGTTGAAACCACTTCTGGTAGTGCTCTGATTTTTGTGTTCAATACATCAATTAGGTCTTGATCGTTTTCCACTACGACTTCAACCAAGATGTCAAAAGATCCTGCGGTCATAACCACATAGTCTGCTTCGGGCATTGCAGAGAGTTTGTTAGCTAGTTCTGTCATATCACCTGTGCAACGAATACCAATCATGGCCTGGCGGTAGAAACCAAGTTGGAGAGGGTCAGTTACTGCTACTACCTGCATTACGCCGGTGTCGTGAAGCTTCTGCATTCTCTGGCGAACTGCGGCCTCGCTAAGCCCAACAGCCTTAGCTATCTCGCTGTATGGCTTGCGACCGTCAATCTGGAGTTGCTCGATGATCTCTTTAGAGATGTCATCGAGAACCGACGCCTTTGCCCGCTCTGTTCTAGCCATACTGCGATTTTGGCACACATTTAGCCATTTGACTTCAGAAATCGCAGGAAATTTACCAATTTGGTATAGATTCCGTATCATTTTGGCCTTTTGGGCTACGGATTGGTTCCTAAACACAGGGCTGTATTAGTCTTTATTCAACAGAAATACCCAATGTTTACCCCTTTTACAAGGCTCGAAGGAGAGTTTTCAAATGGCTCAGGAACTAAAGAACTTCATCAATGGAACCCATGTGGCATCCAAGTCAGGTGAAACCCTAGACATCGTCAACCCTGCTAATGGTGAGGTTTATGCAACTTCTCCTGTCTCAAACGAGAGTGATGTTGATTCTGCATACAAGGCAGCCGACAAAGCATTTGAGACCTGGAGTCAGACAACTCCTAGCGAGCGTCAACTAGCTCTATTCAGAATCGCTGATGCTCTAGAAGCAAGAGCTGAAGAGATGGCAGATGTTGAATCAAAAAACACTGGTAAACCAAGAAGCACTCTTGTTGAGTACGAAGTTTTGGTTTCGGTTGATCAGATTCGCTTCTTTGCTGGAGCAGCTAGAAACCTTGAGGGTAGAGCTACCGCAGAGTATGCAAAAGATCACACATCTTCAATCAGAAGAGAACCTATTGGTGTCATCGGACAGGTAACACCATGGAACTATCCGCTGAACATGGCAACTTGGAAGTTTGCTCCAGCTATTGCTGCTGGAAACACCATTGTTCTAAAACCATCTGACACAACTCCTGCTTCAACTTTGCTATTGGCAGAAATTGCGAGTGAGTTCCTACCTGCTGGTGTGTTCAACGTTGTCACCGGTAACCGTGACACAGGTCGAGCGATGATTGAGCACGAGATTCCTCAGATGGTTTCAATTACTGGTTCTGT
>JBIILH010000006.1:0-21934 GCA_044232765.1 Rhodoluna sp.
TCTACATGACAACAGGTTTCCACGCTCTTCACGTAACCGGTGGTTTGATTGCCTTCCTGTTCGTGATTGGTAGGACATTTGCAGCTAAGAAGTTTGGTCACAAAGAGGCAACAGCAGCGATCGTCGTGTCCTACTACTGGCACTTTGTGGATGTGGTTTGGATTGGTCTGTTCCTCATCATTTACGTTTTGAAATAAATATAGAAGAAAGAGCTGAATCTATAAATGAAGCAACTTAGGCGCAAGATCAATGGACTGCGACGTAGTCCGAAGGCTCTAGGTATTGTCATGTTTGCTGGTCTGTTGGTTGTAGGAACCGGTTACTCAACAGTTAGCGCAGCTGTCTCTCCTAATCGCGAAGTAGTTCGCACTCAAGAACAGATTGATCTTGGTAAAAAGATTTTCCTTGCGAACTGTGCATCATGTCACGGTAAGAATGCAGAAGGTACTGAAAACGGTCCAAGCCTTATTGGTGTTGGTGAAGCTTCAGTAGACTTCCAAGTCTCAACCGGTCGTATGCCAGGAGCAGCAAGCGGGCCTCAGCTGGAAGTTAAACCAGTTCAGTTCACTGAGGAAGACATTGCAGCAATGGCTGCCTTCATCGGATCTTTAGGTGATGGCCCTTCAATTCCAGATGCTGCTTACCTCCAGGCAAATGGAGACCCATCAGCAGGTGGAGAACTTTTCAGAATTAACTGTGCGATGTGTCACAACGCTGCTGGTGCAGGAGGTGCGCTTACTCAAGGTAAGTACGCTCCTGGTCTAATGAACTCTTCAGCTAAAACAATTTATGAAGCCATGGTTACTGGTCCACAAAACATGCCAGTTTTCAATGATGCAAACATCACTCCGGAACAAAAGAACGACATCATCACCTACCTAACTTACGTTCAGAACAACGATTCAGTTGGTGGCGAAGAACTAGGAAGTTTAGGACCAGTATCTGAAGGCCTGGTTGCTTGGTTTGGTCTTCTTGGATTACTTATCATCATCGCCGTCTGGCTTGCAGCCAAGTCAAACTAATAGAGAGATTAAATGAGCGACAACTCGAAAGAAGTAGAAACAAGCAAGGCCACTGCACCTGCAGCAGGTTCTTACTCGGATCATGAGTATGAGCTAGGTCTTCGTGTAATGAACAGTGACGCTATTGCTGACCCTGGTCTAGAGCCTCACCGCGTTCGCATGACTGACAAGAGTGTCAAGCATGAGAAGTCAGCGGTTAGACAAGTAGCACTTTTGTTCACTCTTTCAATGCTTGGTAGCGCATTTGCTCTATGGGCTTACTTCAACTTCCCACTTTCAGAAGATCTATCAAGTGTTCGCCTGAACACCATGTATCTAGGTATCGGAATGACTCTAGGTCTTATGGGTATTGGTATCGGTGCTGTGCACTGGGCGAAGACTCTTATGCCAGACAACGAAGTTTCTGAAGACCGACACCTAGTTAGAGGTTCAGATGACAAGCGTGCTGCGGCAGTAGAAATTCTTGCAGCAGCTAACCAAGAGTCAGGCTTCACTAGAAGAAAACTTATTCGCAGAACCCTTTACGGATCCCTAGCTCTATTCCCATTCCCAGGAATTATCTTGCTAGCTGACCTTGGACCAAACCCAGGTGACTCATTGAGACACACATTCTGGAAACCAGGAACACGTCTTGCTAAGGACCCAACAGGAATTGAAATCAAAGCTTCTGATGTCACTCTGGGTTCTGTTTTCCAAGTCATTCCGGCTGGCCTTAACCCAACACAAAAAGATTACTTAGAGGAAAAGGCGAAAGCTGCTGTTCTTCTGGTTCGTGTTGACCCAAGCGAGCTAAAAGAAACTGACGAGCGTAAGGGTTGGTCTTACCAAGGTATTGTTGCCTACTCAAAGATTTGTACCCACGTTGGTTGCCCTGTTGCTCTTTACGAGCAGCACACTCACCACCTTCTATGCCCATGCCACCAATCAACATTCGATCTAATCGATGGTTGCAAGGTTATCTTCGGCCCTGCTGCTAGACCACTTCCCCAGCTTCCAATCACTGTGGACAACGAAGGTTACCTCATTGCACAAAGTGATTTCCTAGAACCAGTTGGGCCATCATTCTGGGATAGGAGTGTCAAGTAATGTCAACTACTCAAACTAAACCTCAGAAGAATTCTTTCCTAGCTGGCACAGCGAACTATGTTGATGAGCGCGTTGGTGCATCAGGCATCCTTAAGGAATTTGGACGCAAGATCTTCCCGGACCACTGGTCATTCATGCTCGGTGAAGTTGCGATGTATTCATTCTTCGTACTACTCCTATCAGGAACTTTCCTTACTTTCTTCTACGACCCTTCAATGGCTCTAGTCAAATACGATGGCGTCTACGCTCCTCTTAAGGAAGCGCTGATTTCTAAAGCCTACGAGTCAAGCTTGTTCATTACTTTCGAAGTCCGCGGTGGATTGCTTATGCGTCAGGTCCACCACTGGTCTGCTCTTCTATTCGTAGCTGCCGCTGGTCTACACATGCTTAGAGTTTTCTTCACTGGAGCGTTCCGTAAGCCTCGTGAATTGAACTGGGTTGTTGGTTTCGTTCTTTTCGTTCTAGCGATGGCTGGTGGATTCACCGGTTACTCACTTCCAGATGACCTCCTTTCAGGTAACGGTCTAAGAATTATTGACGGAATGATCAAGGGTGTTCCTTTCATTGGAACTGGAATCTCTTCCCTACTCTTTGGTGGAGAATTCCCAGGACACGTCGTTATCGGTCGCTTGTATGCTCTGCACATCATGTTAATTCCAGCTCTGATTCTTGTATTCCTAGCTGTGCACTTGTTCATGTTGATTATTCACAAGCACACCCACTTCTCAGGTCCAGGTAGAAAAGACACCAACATTGTTGGTTACCCTCTAATGCCTGTCTACGTAGCCAAGGCTGGTGGATTCTTCTTCATCGTGTTCGGTGTGATCATGGTTATCTCAACCTTCTTCACCATCAACCCGATCTGGAACTACGGTGGCTATGACCCGTCCCCTGTATCAGCTGGTACACAACCTGACTGGTACATCGGTTGGCTTGATGGAGCTCTTCGTTTAGCTCCTACAGGTATGGAGTTCATGATTGGTGAATACACCGTATCTATGAACATCTTGATTCCACTTACTGTGAGCTTGTTGTTCCTTGCTCTTGTAGCCATCTACCCATTCATTGAGAACTGGGTAACTGGAGACAAGCGTGAACACCACATGCTAGATCGTCCACGTAACGCCCCTACCAGAACCGCTATCGGTGCTGCTGGTGTTATGTTCTACGCGGTTCTATGGGCTGGTGCGAGCACGGACCTCATTGCTACCCACTTCAAGATGAACTTGAACCAGGTATTGGTATCCATGCAGATCTCCCTACTAGTTCTTCCAGTCGTTGCATTCATCGTGACTAAGCGGATCTGTCTAGCTCTTCAGCGTAAGGACAGGGAAGTTGCCATCCACGGTCGCGAATCAGGACGTATTGTGCGACTTCCACACGGTGAATACATTGAAGTACATGAACCACTTGATGACTACGAGCTATACAAGCTTGTTGACTTCAAGGATTACCAGCCAACTCTTGCTAGACCTAATTCCGAAGGAAAGATCACTGTCGGAGCGAGAGTAAGGTCCGCCCTGTCACGCTTCTATTTCCAGGATCGAATTACACCTCCAACAAAGACTGAAATCGAGCAGGCTAGACACCATGCACACGAGCTAGAAGCTCAGGTGCAGAAGGCCATCGAGTCAGATAAATAGATTCTCAAGAATTAAGCCCGTCAGAGTAATTTGGCGGGCTTCTTTCTTGCCCACTAAACCCCACTCCCCAGCTAGGTCAATCAATTGAGACCCCGACAAAACCAGATGAACACGTTTCTTAGACTGTTGCTGGCTAGCATAGTTATAGATACGAATCAGGCCCAGAAAGGCTAACAATGGCAAAGCTTTACTTCCGTTATGGAGCGATGAACAGCGGTAAGAGCACCGCTTTGTTGCAAGTTGCTCACAACTACGAAGAGCGTAGCCAACAGATTCTTATTGCCAAGCCTGCTGTTGACACCAAGGGTGACTCAACTATCGTTTCCAGGCTCGGTGTTGATAGGCACGTTGACTTCCTAATAACACCGGAATCGAACCTTAGAGATCTAGCCCACGAATATGCAAACAATGGACTAATCATCCCAGGCATAAAGAACTTAGCCTGCCTACTGATTGATGAGGCTCAGTTCCTGACCAGAGAGCAAGTTGATCAAGCTTTTGAGCTAGCAGTCTTAGACGGGGTCCCAGTTCTCGCTTATGGAATTAGAACCGACTTCCTCACAGTTGGTTTCCCAGGTTCAATTCGATTGATGGAGCTTTCTCACTCATTAGAAGAACTAAAGACCATCTGCCGCTGTGGACGCAAAGCAATGTTCAACGGACGCAAGTTCGACGGTGAGTTTATCTTCGAAGGTGACCAAGTTGCCATCGATGGAGTTGAAGTGACCTATGAGTCGCTATGTGGCGTTTGCTACTTGAACGAACGTGGCTAACTAGCTGAACATAGAATTCAGGCCAGGCAGGCCTTGAATGAGCTTACTGAGCCCATCTTCTACTAACCCTTTACTGCTCCACCTGTTAGTCCTGAAGTGATGTATCTCTGTAGGAAGAGGAACAATATCACGCTTGGGATAGCTGCTAGAACAGCACCAGATGCGAACATCGACCAGTCCTTGGAATAAGGATCGCTAATGAACTGCTGCAGACCTGTGGCTAGTGTTAGCTGATTAGGGTCTGTAAGCAGAATAGAAGCCAATATGTAGTCGCTTGTGACACCGATGTAGCTCAGAAGCATCTGCACAGCTAAAACTGGTGCAACCAGTCTAAGAATGATGGTGAAGAAGATTCTCGCGTGAGAAGCACCATCAATGGTTGCTGCTTCATCGATTTCCTTAGGTACAGTATTGAAGAATCCATACATTAGGTAAGTACCAACACCAAGAGCTCCACCTGTGTAGACAAGGATCAAACCAAGCTGAGTGTTTAGCCCGATTTGTGGATACACCTGACCGATGTCGCTCATCAAGCTGAAGATTGCAACCAAACCAAGAATGGATGGGAACATCTGCATAAGAATCAATGCTAGAAGTCCTGGTCTTCTTCCCTTGAATCTAAGTCTTGAGAATGCATAGGCTGCCAAAGCGCTAATGAATACTGAAGCTAACGCCGTGACAATTCCGATGTAGACGGTGTTGAGGTACCATCGAGCAAACGGTCGAGTGTCCTGAGCTAGAAGCTCTACATAGTTGGCAAGCGAGAACTCTTGGAAGAGAGCAGTGGTGTTATTGATGTCGTTGTTCGGGTAAAGAGAAGTTGACAGGATGTAGAGAATCGGGAAGATTGCAAATACACAAACGGCAAGCCCAACCAGGTGTCTCCAACCAGTAGATACAAACCACTTGACGGGGTTAAAGGGCTTCTTTTTCGAAAGCGTTGCGTTAGCCATTAGACGATCTCCTCAAACTTCTTGGTTCTCTTGAAACTTATAAGAGAAATAGTTGCTACGACGATGAAAATCAAGATTGAGAAGGCGCTGGCAAGACCGTAGTTTTGGCCGGTACCAGAGAAGGCAATCTTATAAACGAAGGTGATAAGAATATCTGTTCCACCAACGTCATAATCCGTGATGCCAGAATCGCTCGGCCCACCCTTCGTCAACAGGTAGATAATCGTAAAGTTATTGAAATTGTAGGCGAAGGATGCAATCAACAATGGAGCGATTGAAATTAGTAGCAGTGGAAGCTTAATTAATCTAAAGTTCTGCCAGCCTGTTGCTCCATCGATCTCAGCGGCTTCATTGAGCTCAGGTGGAATAGATTGCAGAGCTCCAGTTGTGATTAGGAACATGTAAGGGAAACCAAGCCATAGGTTTACCAGTAGAACGGCTATTCGGGCCGGGTTTTCTTCCAGTAACCAAGGGAAGTTTCCTTCTGATCCAGGCGTTTGCCCAAGGATTACCGTATTTATGAAGCCGTTCTCCCTGTTGAGCAAACCTACCCATACATAAGCAGAAAGGAAGCCTGGGAAAGCGTATGGAAGAATCATTACCGCTCTATAAATCTTCTTACCCTTTAGCTTGTCGCTGTTGAACGTCAGAGCGATGAATAAACCAAGGATGAAGGTTGTTAGAACTGTGAGAATAGCGAATACGAATGTCCAGGTGATTACCTTGACCAGCGGTGCTCTTAGTTGCTCATCTGTGAAGATTGTTTCAAAGTTAGCTAACCCAACTTCTACTCTCCAACCACCGTCGAGCTTTGGGTTTTCTAGAATCCCATCGAGCCTGAAGTAACCGTCGGATGCTGGCTTGAAAACATCCCCCTGTGAATAGGCACCGTAGTCATCGCTAACTAGAGCTGTGAAAGTGTCTGCCTTCTCGTCATACTTCAGTGTTGCTTCTGTAGCAACTGCGATACTGAAGTCTGAAGATCTAAGCCCAACATTGTCATTGGTGAGATCAGTTGCGACACGAATCGAGGCAAACCTATTTTTCTCAAGCTGTGAGAGTGAATCAACATCCTGAGTAGTGTAGCCGTCAACTGACTGCGCGGCCTTGGCGCAGTTCTCAGTGTCCTCTTCATACTTGTCGGCACACTCGGTACTTCTTACGTATGAACCTTCTTCCACTCGCACTGGAAGTTTGCCATCTTCACCCACGAACACTTCATTTGTTGAGTTGTCAGTCATGATGAACACTCGGGCTCCATCATCATTTGCTTTAGCAAGCTTGATGTCGTAATACGGCCCTTCTACCGTTCTAAATGCTGCGTTCTTGATTGTTTGAACAGCTAGAGCCTTGTCACCATTGTGAGCGCTTCCGTAGTTGGTAAACGCGGTATAGCCGCTGAAGACCAATACATATACTTGAAAGATAATCAGGAAAAGAACACCTGGGGCCAAGTATTTCGCAGGTAGTCCCCCTTTTCGAAGATAGATCCAGTTGACAATTAGTAGTACGGCGATGCTGATACCAGCAGCAAGAATCAGTTCTTGCGCAATCAAAACCATGATCATGGTGACTGCTACAGCGTCAGTGACACCAAGAGCTCCAAGCTTCCAAAGGGTGCCGGAAAGGCTTGGCCCCTCCCCTTTTCTACTCTTTAGTATTCCTAGAGCCATTGTTTGTGCCTTTCAAAGCCTGAATCTTTTTCATTTGACTAGACAGCAGACAGTGGGCACCGATAAAGATGCCCACTGTCTGTCTAGCTACTACTTAGTTTTGTCGATGGTTGTCTGCAGAGCCTTGACCATGTTCGACCAAGCGACATCTGGCTTCTTTTCCTTGCCCTGGATGATTCTTGTCTGTGCCTTACCCCAAATAGTCCAAGCTGCAGCCATTGCTGGTGAGTTTGGCATTGGTACAGTGTTAGCAGCATCAGCGAAACCCTTGATAACTGGGTTTGCCTTAGCACGAACAAGAGCAGCCTTGTTAGCAGGTGTCTTGTTGAAGTTATCGTAGAGGCTGAACTGAGTTGCTTCTGATGACATGAATCTCATGAGGTCTACAGCTCCTGGAACGTTAGTGACGTTATTAGGACCTGATGCCACCATTAGGTAACCACGAATACCTAGGAACTGCTGAGCCTTTGTACCGGTAGGGCCTGTTGGTAGAGGATCAATCGCGTAGCCAGAACCAATCTTGAGACCTGTCTTACAGCCACCAGCACCTGATTCAATGGCGTTGATGTTCCATGCACCAGTTACCCAGTACTTGATTGCTCCAGTAGTTACCTTCTTACCCTTGACGGTAGTTGTCTTAGTAGGGTTCAAGAAATCACAAAGAATCTTTGCGTTTGATGGAGGCCCAAAGAATTTGGTTCCCTTCTGAGCTAACCACTTAGCGAACTTCGCTCCGTTGGTTCCACCCATACCAACCACGTTTGACCAGTCACCCTTGTTTGCGCCGCTTGAGTAGGTCTTGAACACTGGAGCACTAAACATGCTCTGGAATGGATACATGTGATACGGATCTGAGTTGGTTGCATCGTAGTTGATACCGAGCTCGCCGTCTTTGATGTTGTTTACGGATTTAACAGGCTTTGGAGCCTTCTTTACGTTTCGCAGAATGGCGATGTTCTCTGTCCAGCCAGGAACGCCGTAGTACTTACCGTTGTACTTCATCGCCTGAAGAGCTCCAGGAACGAAGTCGTCCTTGAAGTTTGGAGGAAGGTTAGCGTCGATTGGTAGCAGTACGTTGGCAGCAACCAAGTTACCGATCCAGTCGTGAGCTGCTCCAGCAAGAATATCAGGACCCTGACCCTTAGGAACAGCAGTCTTTAGAACTTCACGAACAGTTCCAAAGTCTCTTTCAACAATCGTTACTGTGTAGGCAGCATTCGCTGTGTCCCATGCCTGAACTCTGGACTTGATGGTGTCAAGAGTACCCTTGTCTGCCCAGATGGTCAGGTTAGATACCGCTGATGCAGGGTTGGCTAGGGATAGTCCGCTTCCAACAACGCTGAGGGCAGCTACTAGTCCAACTAGTTTTCTTGTTCTATTTTTCATTTCCCATTCTTTCTTTTTTTGAATTATGGATTCAATTACTTTTCTGTTTTACTTCCACATGATCACGGTGCTGTTTGCTGCCACCGAGGCCACTTTAGTCTTCTTGAGTGTCATGAGTGTTGTGACTCCAGCTCTATCCCCAGAAACAACAACTTTCCAATCTCCAGTAGCAGGAAGGTTAACCTTCTGCGTGCTCGAGTTCGGGTTAGACAGTACAACGATTGTTGCCCACTTGTCCTTGACCGCCTTACCGTTGAGTGAGAACGCTAGAACATTGTTAGGAGCACTCAGGAACTTCAAGTTAGCTTTGATGCTTGCCGGAGTGTTCAATCTAAAAGCAGGGTGTGCCTTACGCATTGCAATCAAACCCTTGTTGTAGTCAACAGTTACCTTCTGGCTGAGTCTCTCAGTCCACTTCAGGCTGTTCACGGCGTCAGATGAAATGTAGCTGTTGTGATCACCATTCTTGGTTCTCAAGAACTCTTGACCTGCTTGAATAAACGCAGTTCCCTGAGAAGCAAACAAGATTGAAGATATTTGTCTTGACTGCTTGGCCACAGCTGCTCTAGATCTCTGGTTGTTTACTGCCCAGAGCTTGTCGAACAGAGTCATGTTGTCGTGTGCTTCTGCATAGTTAACTGACTGACCTGCATCTAGTGTCAACCAAGGAACAGTTAGGACATTTGAAGGAGTGTGTCCAATAATTCCAGACTTCACAGCAGTAAGAGTTCCACCTGGGTTTCCATTTACGTAGCCACCATCAGATAGACCATCAGGGCTACCCTTTACAGCGTTTCTGATTCCATCATTGAAAGCACCAATGCCAGGCATGTTTACAAGTTGAGTCTGGTTACCCTGCGGCTGTCCACTGTCCCCACCCATGCTCCAAGCTTCACCAATGATTGTCGCTTTCGGTTCGATAGCTTTAACTGCATCCCGAACCTGGTTCATTGTGACTACATCCCAGAGACCCATCTGGTCGATTCTGTATCCATCAAGCTTGTATTCCTTAGTCCAGAATTTCATTGAGTCAACAATAAACTTACGAACCATTGGACGTTCAGTTGCGGTGTCGTTTCCACAGCCAGAACGGTTGGTTAGGTTTCCGTTGGCGTCTTTTCTGAACCAGTAACCCGGAACAATTAAACTCTGGCTAAATTCTGTCGCACTAGCTACGTGTCCATAAACAACGTCCATAGTGACACGCAAGCCGTTCTTGTGCATCGCCTGAATAGCGGTCTTTAACTCCTTGATTCTCGCGACTGGGTTTGTCGGGTCGCTTGAATACTGTCCCTCAGGGGTGTTGAAGTGTTCAGGATCATAACCCCAGTTATAACTTGGGTTCAGCTCATCGCCACCTGAGGCGTAGTCATACATTGGAAGAAGCTGTACGTGTGTGACACCTAGTTCCTTCATATAGCTAAGACCAGTTGAACCTGAAGCTTTTCCAACCTTAACGCTGGTACCAAGTTGAGCCAGCCCCATGAACTTTCCTCTATAAGCAGCCTTAACTCCACTAGTTGGTTCAATAGTTGCGTCTCGAACGTGGAGCTCATACATGATTGAGTCAGCCGCCTTGCCAGAGAATGCAGGCTTGGCTTGAGTTAAGAAACCTGTTGGGTTTGTCTTTGCAAGATCGATAACCACACCACGAACACCGTTCGCCGTTACTGAGCGTGCGTACGGGTCCACTGCTTCTTCAGTGTTACCACCAACAGTGACTCGGTACATGTAAACCTGCAAATGGCGATCACCACTGAGCGATGCTGTCCAAGTTCCCTTTTCAGCTTTCACCATCGGAGTAACGGTTGCAGTGTTCGCGGCTGCTGAAGCGCTTGCGTAAGTAAGCAGAGATACTTCACTTGCAGTAGGTGCCCAAACTCTAAAGTCAGTCTTTGCAGCTGTGTAAGTTGCGCCTAGGTCGTTACCTTCGTATGTGAAGTTGTTCACAAACGCTGTGCTTGTGAAAATAGCAGCTGGGTTAATCAACTTGCTACCGAAAGAACGATTCGGATCAGCATCTGTGTGTGTCAAAGTAAGGTTTGATCCGAGAGGAATGTCAGTTTCGGTCGTAATGAGCCACTGCTTATTGCTCGAAGTCGTGCCGTTGTTGAGATCCTTAATTTTCTCAGCTGAAGCAATAACAGGTGCCCCAGCTCCTGTGATTGAAAATCCAGGACCAGCTGTTCCGTTAGGTTTGCTCAGGGTTACCTTGATTGTTCGGAAGGTTTCGATCGAAGCTGTCCAGATTTCTGACGGAAGAATGAATGAAGAGTTTGTATAGATGTAGCCATCGTTCTGCTGGATCCAGATCTCTGCAGACTTATTTGCATCTAGATTAACAATGCGGTCAAGATCAACGTCCTTTGTCCAACCACTCTTCAGGCGAGGAATCAAACCCAATTGGGTGACGTTTGGTGTAATCGGGACAAGTGCGGTTACGACAGCGTAACCCTTGGCATCAAGTTGAGATGCACTAAAAGGAGTCACCTTTGAATCAGGAAGCCCTGCATCAGCTTTCATGGCCCATAGCCATAGACCCCAGTCTCCATAGTTAGTAGGGTTGCTAGTTCTCTTGTAATGAACAGTTAGAGTTGCGCACTGTGCAGTTGCACATGTCTCGGCAGCAACCGCTGGATTAGAGACCATTGGGGCAACAGGTGCAATCAAGGCGAAGGCCAGAATGGCAGGGAGTAAACGCTTTCGGATTGATTTATTGAACATCGACAAGTTGGTGCCCTTTCTATAGACGATTCAATACTATTTTGCAAAACTCAGGCGGAAACGGAAGACGCGTGGGTCGTTATGTAATCGTTTCCATTTTCAAGACCTTTTAACAGAAATCTGGGCCCCGCTTTCACAGGGCCCAGACTTTATAGCTGTTTGAAACTAGCTAGCTGGAGGTGAAACAGTTACCTTCGCAGCAGGTGTTGGGCCTAGAAGTGCTGTTCCAACGCCTGTCGCAGATGCCTGTACGAAGACATCCCATGTCTGAGGGTCTTCACCAACTCCTGGAGCAGTTACTGGCATTGAGCAGCTTGAGTCAAGTGCCCATGCTGCTGCGTCAATAACAGCAGCTTTTGCCTTAGATGCGATTGTGCAAGTAAGAGTGGTTCCACCCTTCTTGGCAGTCACAACGATCTTGTCAGGATACATACCCTTCATGGTTGGGTGTGCAGGCGCTACCGGGGTAACAGTCAACTGACCGTTTGCGTACGCAGCAGTAGCTCCCCAGCGACCAACGAAAGTTGGAACTGTGTAGTGAACTGCAGATCCATTTGGTTGACCGAGCGCTAGGTAAATTGAAGACTTATCAGGCTTGATTCCGTTAGTGAAACCGTCTGAGTTCTTGAAGTCACCTGACTGCTTAGCCCAATCGTTTGTTGGGGTTGAGCGACGAGGAATAACTCCAACGCTACCCGCGTAAACGGTTGCTGTCTTGATGATCGCATAAGCGCCGTACTTGTCTTCACCAACGAATGGGAAACCAGTAGTAGCTGCTCCGACCTTGCCCTTGTAAGGGTAAGTCTTAGTTGTTGTCTTAACGGTCTTCTTAACGGTCGTCCACTTTCCCTTGACCTTAACCTTGGTGCTAACAATCTTGCTTGTAGTAGTTGATACGTAGTAGTCAACTAGCTTCTTAGGAGCAATGCTGGTGTTCCAGGTGTAAACGTTCCAACCCTGAGCCTGAGCATCCTTTAGCTTCATGTTCAAGTGAACCTTGTAGTCAGAAGTCTTGGTTAGTGGGTATTCGCGTAGACCAGTGTGAACGTTCCACCAGCTCTCACCTGCAGGGAAAATGTTGTCTCCACCGAAAGGCTTGTCAGATGCTGGGATTGCTGGCTTAGCAGGAATCGCAGGTGTGGTTTCGTCTTCGTCCAAAGTTGCAGGATCGTCAACGATTGCAGGAACTTCCTCAGAAGCTGCCTGTCCATCCCATGACTCAGTCGTTCTCATGACATTGTTGAGAGCGGTCAAAGTAACTGGAAGGGTGAACTCTGCGTATGCTCCATAGGCGTCCTCACCGATGAAGTTAGGGGTCCAGTCCATAGTTACCTCTTCGCCTGAAACGGTCTTGGTCAAAGAACCAAGGGTGTTGTCAGTTGGACCAACTGCGTCGTTTCCAGTGTTCCAGTACCAGAGGTTCCAGCCCTCTGCTACTTCCTTGGATACGTTTAGGTGGATCTTGAATGATGTGCTTGGAAGAGCTGCCTGTGCTGGAACTGCTGCTCCAACTAGACCCGCTAGACCTAGCGATAATGCTGCCGCGGTGCTTACAGCCCGCTTAATTTGACGATTCATTTTTCAATGCCTCCGGTTAGTGTTTGATTCTCCGCCGCAAGTGAAGCAGATTAAAACTAAAATAACACTCCATGAACGGATAAGGGCATTGTTTTGGAACGAAATCGGTGAAATTATGATAACGATTACATACACAATCTCTCAGGCTTTTACCAGTGTTTAGGTCATTGATGGTCGTTCAAGGGTCTCGAAAGCGTAAACGATTGGTCAATTCCCTTGAAATGTACCTTTTTTTGGCATGTTTAGGAATTGGGCGAATCAATTTCGCAAAAATCCAACAATACAGATCGACCTAAGAAGCATGTCCGTGTGGTGGGGAGTGCGGGACTTGAACCCGCGACCGACGGATTATGAGTCCGCTGCTCTAACCGGCTGAGCTAACTCCCCCAACCACCACTAGTTTATTCGTCTGAACGCTTTAACTTATTCTTAGCGTTGTTTACAGTCTTTTTGACGCCTTTTCTGACCTTACGGTCCACTTTCTTCGCCTGTTTGACAACATCTGCCCTGAGCTCATCAAGACCGTCCTTGATGTCATCCCCTAACTCTGTAATCTTTCCTAGAGCAACCAGGGCCTGTCTGCGAACCCTAAGTTCTGCTCTTCTAACAGCCTCGCTCAATCGGCCAATTGGGTTGTTATAGTCCTCAAGGTTGTCATCGCTCTCACGTCTAGCGTCCTGGTCTCCCCTATAAAGGCCCTCGAAGATAGCCAGGGTCTTCTTGATGTCGTGAGACTGAATAAGGTGAATTGAGTTCTCAGAGAGTCGATTTAGTTCTTCCTGGTCGGCTGTAGCGACTTTGAGTAAGCATTCTGTGAACTGATCTACATCGTCAGGCTCGAATAGATAGCCGTTATCGCCGTCGTGGACCAAGTGAGGCAAGGCCATAGCATTTGCTGCAATAACTGGTCTACCAGAAGCCATGGCTTCCATAGTTGCAATTGACTGGAGCTCAGCGATAGAAGGCATTGCAAACACTGTGGCTCTCTCGTATGCCAAAGGTAGTTCTTCTTCTGAGATGTGGCCTAAGAACTTGACTCTTTCAGCAATACCAAGATCGACAGCTAGTTCAGTTAGGTATTTACGCTGGTTGCCATCGCCTGCGATTTCAACATAAACATCGATCTCCTTTGGAAGCTTTGCAACCGCATTTAGCAAGTTGTGAATGTGCTTCTCCCAGTCCAGTCGACCCAGGAACAAGATCCTGAATGGTTTGTTTGAAGTAGGAGTCGTGTTAGTGAAGTTAGTAGCGTCAATGCCACAAGAGATAGCAAGAACATTGCTCATGCCAGCAGCCCTCTCAAGAAGCTCAGCTGCTCTCCTTGTAGGAGTGGTTACATGGTCAAAGTTTGCTAATACCTTGCCTGCATCCTTCCAAAGCTTTTCCTTGAACTTGTTTTCTAGGAACTTTGGTAGCGGAAGGTAGCGAAGAATGTTCTCAGGCATGATGTGGTTGGTTGCAACAAGTCTGATGTTTCTTTGAAGTCCACTTCTCATACAAATGCGACCAAGAATCAGATGTGACTGAGAGTGGATAGCATCTGGCTCAAAACCATCGAGGATTAGATCGACTTTCTTTCTCAAAGTGAACGGGTTCACATATCTGAGGGTTTTGTGAAAAGGAACTTTATAGCTTCGAATGCGGTGGACTGTCATTGGGACAGAGTCAATAATTTCTGTTGATGTCCCCCACGTTTTGTTGAATGAAGGGGCAATGACGTGGACGTCGTTTTGATTTCTAACTAGTCCCCCGGCTAGACGCTCGGTGAATCGAGCAGCACCATTAATGTCCGGTGGAAAGGTGTCGGAGGTGATTAGGACCCTAAGGGGGTGTCCTGGATGTCTTGTTGATTGGGCCAAGGCTGGAAACCTGTCTTTGTAATTGAACTTGTGACCTAGAGGTCTAATCCAAGTTTACCCCAGAGCCTTGTTCGACTCTTTGATTATCTCAGGATGGACCTTTGAGAGTAAAAAGACTCCAACTACGCTCATAGCCCCTGACGCTACGAAGCCTAGAATTACTGGCCAAGGAGCGCTCATAGCCTCATTTAGAAGCACGATACCGATGCTCACAGCTACAAGCGGATCGATAACGGTAAGTCCTGCAATCACGAGATCAGGAGGTCCTGAAGCATATGCATTCTGAACGAACCAAGCTCCTAGAAGTCCTGCCGCCAACATGCAGGCCAGTGCCAGAAGGGTTAACCCATCGGTTACTAATTCGGCTTGGAAACTGATGAGCCTGTTGAAGCCGTCTTGTTGAAAAAGTCTCTTTACAACTACCTTGGTCAAGGTCGCAACAAATCCGAATAAAGCTCCAGCACCAAGAATAAAAGTAATCGGTTTGAACCTTGCAGCACCTCTGGCAAAAATGTAACCAAATGTGAAGATCAACAGAATTGCCATTATCAAGATCAGGAGCAGAGCGTGGTCGTCAATCGGAGGTTCTTTAGCAAAGCTGGCAGCCATAACAACGAATGCTCCAAGACCGGTTGTGCAAAGAAGGATAGCTAGCACTGATGCCTTGTTGAGTTTTGTTTTAGTGATACGAGCGTTTAGCAGTGATGTGATTACCAATGCGATTGCTCCAATAGGTTGCACCAAAATCAGTGGAGCAAGAAGCAGAGCAGTGAATTGAAGACCAAGCGCAACAATAGTCAAAACCAAACCTGTGAGCCACTGAGGACGTCTGAACAGATGGGCTAGTTGATTTAGTTTTAGATGTGATCTACCGGATAGAGCAGCTTTCTTTTGATCACCAACAGCACCATTTTGTAATTGAGTGCCAACAGCTAACAAGACCGCTGATAACAGCGCTAGCCCAATAGCTAAAATTCTCAACTGGTCCCCGACTCCTCTTTGTTCCTACTCCCCCTAGCCTACCCAACCATGGACCATAACGACTTAGGGTAAATTTGAATAATGACCATAAGACCCATCTGTATAACAGGCAACCCAGTCCTACACACTCGAGCCCAAGAAGTAACCGTCTTTGACGACGTACTTAGACAACTGGTTCAAGACATGTACGAGACTATGGATGAAGCTCCTGGTGTTGGGCTTGCTGCTCCTCAAATAGGGGTAAACCTTCGTATTTTTGTATATGACTGGGATGCAGAAGATGGCTCTGAGCAACGAGGGGTCGTTATCAACCCAAAGCTGGTCATCTCTGAAATCCCTGCAGACGAACCTGATTGGGAAGCAGATTCAGAAGGCTGCCTCAGTGTTCCTGGGGAGAGATTTCCTCTCAAGAGAGCGCACAGGGCCACCCTGACTGGAGTAGATCTAGATCAGAATCCAGTCCACATTGAAGCAGAAGGTTGGTTTGCAAGAATCTTCCAGCACGAATTCGACCACCTCGAGGGAACGCTTTACGTCGACAGACTGAATGCCGAATACAAGGCTGAAGCAAAAGAGACTATTCGAGAGCGAGGCTGGGGTAAAGATGGTTTGTCTTGGCTTCCAGGCGAAGAAAAGCTAGAAGGCTAAGGCCCCGAGACGATACATTCTCAAAAGCAACTGCGACCTGGTCTGAAGAACAAGAAGTCTTTGGACCTTGAGAAGAGTTGCGTTCACTTTCACTTTTGAGAGCCCTGAATCAATTCCAATCTGAGAAACATCTTTTAGTTGGCAGAAGGACTTAACTACTATCGACTCTTTCTTATCCAACGTGTCCAAAGCTACTGCGGCGTTCTGAAAGCCTTCTTGACTAATTGTTAGATCTCCAAGTTGAGGTAAAAGCTCTCTAATAGCAAAGTCTGCGTTTACATCGACACAGGCAAGTACTTTTTTGATCAGAGAATCAATTCCATCGCTGACAAATACACAGTCAACAGCTCCTGCTTCAATCGCAGTAATTCTCAACTGAGTTTCGTGAAACTGAGAGCCAACCAGTATTCGACCGATGTTCTCTTGACTGACAACAGCCAATGCGTGAAGTGCTCTGATGTAGTCAAAGGCAGATTGACTACCTAGTCTTTGTTCGACTATTGCGACGTCGTAGTTCACTTCTAGGAATTGCTGTGGAAGTAAGCCATGGCCATCAGAATCAAAAACTACTTGGCCCTTCGCTCCTGTTTCGAGAGCGGATCTCTTCGCTGCTCTCGAAGAATCGGAACCACCGAGTAGCGCTATTCGAAGAGTTGCCAACTACTTACCTTCGACATAGTTGGCGATATTTGGGAAAGCTGCCGAAACTGAGAAGCCAACACCTGGAACACGAACAAAGTCCACAGTGCCTTGATAAAGAGCAGCTCTTTCCTGCATTGCTGTGAGACCTGCTCCGACCGGTCTTTCAACTAAAGCCTTCTTGTCATCCTCGATTGTGTAACCTGTGATGTCTTGCTCTTGAGCGCGAAGAGTCTCTTCACCGTTATCTTTGATGACAATCTGCACGGCCTTCCCCTGCCAAACAAAGTCGATGTCTACCTCTGTTCCTAGAGGTGTGTGCTTTCTAATGTTGTCGAGTGACTCGAAAACAATGCGATAAAGAATTAGATCAGCACCAGCAACTAACCTGAGCGGCTCACCCTGCTCTCTGAAAGCAATTCTAAAACCATACTCTCTGAAGGAAACCAGTAACGCGTTGAGATCACGAAGACCAGGTAACGCTAATGCTTTTTCTTTCTGCAATCCAAGAAGATCACTCAACCTTCTAATTTCTGCATAAGACTTCTTGACACCATCTAAAAGAGATTCAAGTAACCTTGGAGCGATGGTTGGATCAGTCTTGGCTGCATAGATTCCTGCTTCAGTCGAAGCCATTGTTGTTCCTAACTGCTCAAGAAGAATATCGTTCACATCTCTTGCAATACCGAATCTTCTATCTTGCTCGGCAAGGGCAAGCTGGCTAGACACAACTTGATGAGTTAAGACAGCTTTGTCAAAATCAGTTCCTACGTGAGTAATGCGGGTATACAGCAGTCTTCCAATGAACCAAGCGTTAGCATTCACTGCAATCAAGGCAACGAACCCAGCTATCGCTAGAACCGCTTTCGCTTCGTCTGAAGGAAGTTCAAGACCGTAGAAAGTTCCTTGTTCTGGAAGAGTAAAGATTAGCCAGAAATATGTAATTGAACCCAAAAGAATGTTCAGGGAAAAGCCAAGCCAGCGAGCAGTTGTGGAAGCAAAGGCAGCAAGAATCAAAAGGCTAATTGAGATCGAAATCTGAGAAATCTGATTCTCGATACCGAGATAGATAGGAATGAAAATTCCGATGGAGAACAGAGCGATAGAGATGTAGGGCTTAGCTCTCGATAACGCCAGAGCAGCGGCTAAAACTACAGCCGCGGGTATTGCGTCTACGCCTTGAATGAGAAAGTCGATGCCACCGAAGATAAGAAGGCTAGAGAAGGCCAGAATGCTAGTTGGGAGCCATAACTGGTCGCGAATCCAAAGAAACATCTGGTCTCCTGAAGGGCTTCATGAAATGGCTCCCCGGCTTGGACTCGAACCAAGAACCTATCGGTTAACAGCCGATTGCTCTGCCAATTGAGCTACCGAGGAATGCTGCCTAAGCAACTTTCATACTTTACCAAAAACTTTGAGCTTTTTCTTGCCCTAGCTCAATTAGTAGCCAAGTTCAGGATCAACTAGGCCAACCCAGTCCCCTAGGCCCTTGTATGCGGCTAGATTCTCTCTGATTCGGATAGAAAACAGCCTGAGAACCTGGGCATTTGTGTCAGCAGTATGAGGCGTGACAATCACGTTCTTAGCGCTCCATAAAGGATGTCCATCAGGTAGGGGCTCCGGCTCAGTGACGTCTACACCTGCCCCAGCGATAATCTCCTCGTTCAAGGCTTTGACAAGGTCCAGAGTGTTTACAACAGCTCCACGGGCAACATTTACGAAGTAAGCCGAAGACTTCATCTTCTTGAACCTACCTAGATCGAACAGACCCCTAGTGCTTTCAGTTAATGAACAGGCTAAAAACACCCAGTCAGCGTTGGCTAGGTGTTCGTCAAGCTGATCCAATTGAACGGTTCTCGTAGCACCCCTAAAAGGCTCAGACTTATTGCGTACAACGGTGACATCACATCTGAATGGTGATAACTGTTTGAGCAGCTCTTCTGTGATTCCTCCAGCGCCAACAATGAGAATGTTTGCATCGTATAGTGATGCCGCAAACTTTCTACCCCAACTATTCGCTCTGACCCGTTCAGGAATTACTCTTCCCAAGGCCATCGCCAGCATAAGAGCATGCTCAGCTACTGGTTCTCGGTATGAACCCTTCGCACAAGTAAACCGAACTGGGAAGTGCAGAACATTCTGAAAGGCATCAACACCTGCGAAAGGTAACTGAACGAACTCAAGCTGAGGATTCTCTTTGAGCACTTGTTCCAGACCCTTTGGATCTGAATAATCAGTCCAGATAAGTGCGCCAACGTTGTCGTTCATTGGTGATAAAACTGAACCGCTTTCTATAACGGCTTCCTCATAAGCTGGAAAACTCTTCGGAGCAATAGTCACTAATGACTTATCGATGGTCATCGAAGTTCTCTGATCTGCGCTTCGATTGCCATCAACTGTCTTTGCATAAGAGTGTGCTCTTCGGAGTTGGTTTCTGAATTTATCTGTGCAAGGTTTGCTCTCATTGAATCCCTTTGTCTAGTGAGCATCTTGCGTTGAGCACTTGCAATAACACCAACTGCATAAGCCTGAATCTCATCAGGAGTGGTCACAGGAAGTTCTTTGCTGCCCAACTGTCTAACTAAGCCATGCAAGACATCTGGAGTCTTGGAACCAATTTGATTGAACCAATCCGGCTGATGAATCGAACTAATTGATTGAGCTGCTGATTGCGCGATTACTACGTAGGCAGGAGTACCAAACATGTTCTCACAGATCTGCAAAGCAGCTTCTGGTGACCAAGCAGTAGGAACTTGAAGAAGAACTGCAAGCACTTCTTGCTCAAGTCGAGTGTTAGCGTCTTGCAGGTTGGGCATTGGAAACTCTGGGCCATCTTCTGGTGGAGGTGGTTCACCAGGATTTAGTTCCGGTGGCAGATAAGAACTTTCTCCACGTCTTGAGTTAGCAACCGCTGCTGCTCTCTGCTTGGTGAGTTCAGCGCTTAGTAGACGATTGATTTCATCGTTGCCAAGCTGGACCTTGCCAGCAAGTGAACGCACATACTCTTCTCTTGCCCCTAGATCAGAAATGCGAGCAAGAACACTAACGGCAGCGGTAGCAGCAGATAGCCTGCCAGGGAATGAACTTAGGTCATGTCCCTGAATCTTCTGGTCTAGAGCATATTCATAGATTGGTCTCTTATTAGAAATCATCTCTTGAACCGCAGCGTCACCTTTTTGAATACGTAGGTCACACGGGTCTAAACCTTCTGGACCAACAGCAACAAAAGTAGAAGCAATGAATTTTCCTGATGATTCAAATGCTCTCATGGCTGCTTTTTGACCAGCGGCATCGGGGTCGAATGTGAAGATAACTTCAGCTGACTCTCCCCCGGTTCCAAAAATCTGATTAATCTTCCTGATGTGGTCATCACCGAATGCAGTTCCACAAGTAGCAACCGCTGTTGTGATGCCAGCTAGATGACACGCCATAACGTCTGTGTAACCTTCAACAACGACAACCTGACGGTTCTTAGCGATGTCCTTCTTTGCAAGGTTCAAGCCATATAGAACTTGAGACTTGTGATAGACCGGGGTCTCTCCTGTGTTGATGTACTTAGCTAGTGGATCATCTTCATAGATCTTTCTAGCACCAAAACCGATAACGGCGTTGGTTGCATCTCTAATCGGCCAGACCAGTCTCCCTCTGAACTTGTCATAGGTTCGACCTTCTTTGGCAACTAGAAGATCAACCTTCACAAGCTCTTCTTCTGTGAAGCCTTCCTTCTTCAAGGCTTCGCCAAGGCTATTCCAGCCTTTAGGTGCATAACCAATGCCGAAGTACTCAGCAGCTTGCTGATCAAACTTTCTTTGGGAAAGGAAATCTCTAGCAGTCTGAGCTTCTGGGCTTGTAAGGGATAAGGCAAAGAACATCGCTGCAGCTTCATTGGCTGCGAGAAGTCTTGCTCTGTTGACACCTTCGTCTCGGTTGCTACCAGCTTCGTAAGTAATCTCATAGGAAATCTTTGATGCACACTTCTCAACTGCTTCGTAGAAGGTGATGTTCTCAATCTTCTGAAGGAACTTGTAGACGTCCCCGCCTTCGCTACAACCAAAGCAGTGATAAAAACCCTGGTCAGGTCTTACGTTGAAAGATGGTGATTTCTCATCGTGGAAGGGACATAGGCCCTTTAAAGAACCAACACTTGCTCCCTTGAGCTGAACATACTCGCCAACGATGTCGGCAATGTTGACTCTTTGCTTGATCGCTTCTATGTCACGAGTGGGAATACGCCCTGCCATTAGTTGGCACTTCTCTTCAGAACTAATTCTTCATGCATCTTCACTGCAGCTGCATCTGTCAACACAGCGATCTGATCAACAACCACACGGTGTTTTTGTGAATCCGTTGTTGCGCTGTTCCAAGCATCCAGTGAGTAGCCGTCAAGATGCTTACCGTTAGAAGCAAGCAGAACATCGGCCAACTCTCTAAGCAGTGTTCTTTGGTCTTCGTAATAACCAACTCGCTCATCCAATGACATTAGGAAATAGGAAGCTAAACCTTTGAAGATTGCAATCTCTGCTTCCACCTCTAGTGGCACCACCACATCAGCCGCATATCTCGCGTAAAGCGAGTCAGCATTGGCCTGGAAAGTTGCTTGAGTCGTTCTAGATACGAATGAACCAATAACTGATGAAGTTAGGTTCTTGAGCTGTCCTGCCTCACGTGGAGTCTTGCTATAACTTTCCAACCAGTATTGGTTTGCCTGCAATCTATCTAGAGCAGCACCTAGATCATCTGATGAAATACGGCTACCGTTCCATCTTTCAATCTCTTTGACTATCGCTGACTCTTGGGATGAACCCTTAAGTTCTTCTAGCTTTATGAAACCTTCAACAACTGCGTCTTCAAAATCGTGAACAGAATAAGCAACGTCATCGCTAAAGTCCATAATCTGCGCCTCAAAGCACTTAACTCGTTCTTTAGCTCCAAGTCTTAGCCATTCAAACACTGGAACATCGTCTTCGTA
>JBIILH010000094.1:0-3998 GCA_044232765.1 Rhodoluna sp.
TGTGTCTGAACTCTTCCCTTGAATGTGGGTTAGAAATGTGCACTTCAATAAGCTTCAGTCCAGCTGAGGTCACAATCGCACAGGCATCTCTCAAAGCGTATGAATAGTGTGTGAAAGCTGCAGGATTCAGAATGACGTTGTTCTTTGAATCAGCCGCTTCGTGTAACCAGCTAATCAGTTCAGCTTCGTCATTGGTTTGTCTAACATCTACGTCCATACCAAGCTGATTTGCAGAGGCGGTGAGCGATGAGACCAGGTCCGCATAGCTTGCGGTTCCGTATACATCTGGCTCACGAGAACCAAGACGATTTAGGTTAGGTCCATTAAGGACGAGAATTTTATGCATAACTCAAACTTACTTTCTATTGCGCGACTTCTTGGAATGCTGTGAACAAAAGTTCCTTGGTAGGAGCTTCTAGAATGCCAGGTTTGGCAAGGCCATCAAGGACTACAAAGCGGAGAATCCCGCCTCTACTCTTCTTATCTATCTGCATACCTTGATAAAGAGCTTCCCAGCGGTCTGCAGGGTAGCTGGTTGGCAAATCAAGTAACTGCAGGATAGATCTGTGTCTGTCGGCCACATCATCGCTCAATCGACCTGAGAGCCTTGCAAGCTCGGCCGCAAAAACTAGACCGATAGCAACTGCTCTACCGTGTCTCCACTTAAAGTGTTCAACTAGTTCAATTGAATGACCAAGGGTATGGCCGTAGTTGAGAATCTCCCTTCGATTGGATTCCTTAAAGTCATCTCCAACTACATCTGTTTTAACTTTGATTGTGAGTTTTACTAGTTCGGCAAATCTTTCAGAATGAATATCTCTCGCATCATTCACGTCTTCTTCAATTAGGTCAAGAATCCTAGGCTCTGCGATGAATCCGCACTTGACTATTTCTCCAAAACCCGAAATCAATTCCAATTTTGGAAGAGTCTCAAGGGTGTCTAAGTCAACAAGAACTGCTTTAGGTTCGTGAAAAGCACCAACTAAGTTCTTGCCTTCAATTGTGTTGATTCCAGTTTTACCACCGATAGCAGCGTCCACCATAGCCAATAGCGTAGTTGGAACATGCACAACAGCTATTCCTCTTAACCAAGTTGACGCAATAAAGCCAGAAAGGTCAGTTGTTGCTCCTCCGCCAAGAGAAACAACTGCATCTGATCTCGAAAATTCTGCTTGACCAAGAGATGACCAAGCGATTGATAACCAACGATCTGTCTTAGCGTCCTCACCATCAGCTACTGGTAGTTGCCAAACTTGCTTACCATGTTCGATAAGGGTGTCAGCAATTACCTCAGCACTGGCTTGTAATCCTTCTGGATAAACCAGTAGAACTTTACGAACTTGCTCACCAAGGGAAGCATCTAGATCATCAAGTAATCCTCGGCCAATCAGCACGTCGTAGCCAGGTTGACCTTTGGCCTCAATCTTGAATGTCATAGTGTCTCTAGTTTCTCGCAGATATCGTCAAGAGTCTTGCCTAAACCCGCTGCGGAAGTGTCTATTTCAAATGTGGCTAAGCGCTCGTATAAAGGCTTTCTTGCCTCGTAGATCTCTTTCCAGTCAGCGATACCGTTCTTCAATAGGGGTCTTTTGCCGTTTTCTAACCTCGACTTCATGTGTAGACCGTTAGTTGATAGGTAAATCACGATTGCATTATCAAGAAGTCTTTGGTTATTTCCACTAAGTACTGCCCCACCGCCGGTAGCTATTACTCGCACCTTAGACATAGCTTCGCGAAGAGCTTCTTCTTCATAACCACGAAAGACGGTTTCGCCCTGCGCCTCAAAGATTGCAGGTATCTCGCCGTGTTTCTGGACTACCAATGCGTCGGTATCAACAAACTCAAGAGAGAGTCTTTTAGCAAGCTTCTTGCCTATTGTTGTTTTGCCAACCCCCATCGGGCCAATTAGAACAACTGGTAAAGCAGGCATGATTATCTAGCGATTTTGGAACGAAGAGTCTCTGGGATGCTATCTAGGTAGCTGAGCATGTTTCTCTTAGTCTCGGTAATCGAATCTCCACCGAACTTCTCAAGAACCGCATTTGCGATAGTTAGAGCAACCATTGCTTCTGCAACAACACCCGCAGCAGGAACAGCACAAACATCAGATCTTTGGTGGTGAGCCTTTGCTTGTTCACCTGTCGCAACATCAATTGTCTGTAAAGCTCTAGGCACTGTTGAGATTGGTTTCATGGCAGCTCTGACTCGAAGTACTTCACCGTTACTCATGCCACCTTCAATACCACCGGCACGATCGGTTAATCTCTCGACGTCATTACCGCTTCCAATGACAATTTCATCGTGAGCTTCTGAACCACGTCGCCTTGCGGTTTCAAAACCATCTCCAACTTCAACACCCTTGATTGCTTGAATACCCATGAGAGCACCAGCTAGCTGGCTATCTAATCTTCTATCCCAATGGACAAATGATCCAAGGCCAGGAGGAAGACCGTAAACCAAAATTTCCACAATACCGCCGAGCGTGTCACCATCAGAGTGTGCCTTATCAACTTCGGCAACCATTTCAGCACTTAGGTCTTGATTGAATGCTCTGAGCGGGTCAGCATCGATTGCTTCTAAATCTGTTGGCTTAGGCAAAGCCATATCTGCTTTAGCCATAACTGTTCCAATAGAAACTGTGTGAGTAATTAGTTGAATGTCCAAAGCTCTAAGGAAAGTGGACGCCACTTCACCAAGGGCAACTCGGGCTGCTGTCTCTCTAGCCGATGCTCTTTCCAAAACAGGTCTACTGTCTAGGAAGCCATACTTCTGCATGCCTGTGAAATCTGCATGACCAGGTCTAGGTCTAGTCAACGCTTCTGCTCTAGCCCCAGTTAGTAATTCAGGTGCAACAACATCAGGAGACATAACTTGCTCCCACTTAGGCCACTCTGTGTTAGCTATAACGATGGCAATCGGACCACCCATGGTCTTGCCGTGACGAACACCACCAGTGAATGAGACTTCATCAAGTTCAAGCTTCATTCTTGCCCCGCGACCGTAGCCCAAACGTCTACGTGCCAGTGCAGTAGCTAATTGTTCTGTGTTGATCTCGACACCAGCAGGTAGGCCTTCTAGGACAGCGGTGAGCGATGGTCCATGAGATTCACCTGCGGTCAGCCAACGTAACATGTTGCAATTCTCTCACACTTATGAGTTATTGCTAAAGCGCTTCAGCCATTTTGGCAAAAAGGGCCTTTTCATTATCTAGTTCATCATGAGGGGTTCCATTAAGGAAGATTCGGATCTGGGCAATAGCCTGCCAAATCAGCATTGTCTGCCCTTGCACGACTTTATCTGCATTGAATTGCTTAGAAAAACTTGAATCCTTTGAGGAATAGTTAACATTTAGCAACCACCCACTTTGAGTTAGATGACTTAGAGTGTCTAAAGCATCAGCGGGAATAGTGCTTACTGTTAGATCCTGCTCATGAGAATAGGAACTTAAAAGCCTTACTTCAAGTGCTATGCCTAACTCACCTGCCAAGACCCTAATTAGTTCAGTCTTAGAAAGATCGCGGGCGTAGACAACTACCTTTGCGTTCGAAGACCTCTGACTAATCGCATAAAGAGCTGACTGAGCAGTTGCTCCGGAACCTAGAATCGCGACACGTTGAATGCCTTGACCCCAACATTTCGACAAAGCCATTTCGATTCCGAAGACATCAGTGTTGAAAGCAGTGAATTCATGATCTTTTCTAAGCAAAGTATTTGCTATCTGAAGCTCACTGACAATTTCATCACCATTTGAAGCCAATGCTGCAGCCTCTAGCTTTAGAGGCATTGTCACACTAATTCCAGAAAGATGACTGCCTTCTTTCCTCAAGAAATCTTGAAGGTTTCCTTCTGAGACTTTGTATCTGGTGTAGTCCCAATCAAGACCTAAGAACTTATAGGCAGCATTGTGAATATTTGGACTCAAACTGTGGTCAATTGGATCGCCAACTACAGCGAAATGTCTACTAGTCATTCCATTCCGGATTCTCTATAAGCCATTT
>JBIILH010000103.1:0-3205 GCA_044232765.1 Rhodoluna sp.
TTGGCTTCACTTTCAAATTCCGACACAGGTATCTTGGTTGCCTCGGACAGAAGCTTGAAGACTGAACTGAGGCGAAGTCCTTCTCGAATGATGACTCGATTAGAAATGGTATTTGTCGGATCAACTAAGTATGCGATTGCTGCAACTGAAGAAATCTTCGCTGGCACAAGGTATGTGCCAGGGAAGAAAGTTGGGTTCACCGCAAAGATAGTGCGAAGGGTGATGTCATAGCTCTTCGTAACACCAGCATCGACTAAAGCTTTAGCAACATCTTTACCGACATCGCCACGCTTGATGACCACATTGACTTTGCCTTCACCAGATCCGCTGTATTCAGCACCTGTAATTGCTTCGTAGAAGCCACGCGCAGCAACACGATTCACATAAGCAGTGACACCAAGAACCAGTGAAAGACCAAGCAATATTGCTAACAGTCGTTTAGGGAATCTCTTTTTAGGGCGAAGGTCACGTCGAGACTCAAATACTTGATTACTCATTACGTTCCCTCCACTCTTGAATACTTAATCCTGGGGCTAATCCTGCGTTCTTCTCAACACTAAGGGCAAACTCTAAGATTGCGACGGCAGCCATTTGGTCAATAGTTGATCTTGCATCCTTCTGGCTCTTACCGATTTGCTTCAGCTGATTATTAGCCATAGAAGTTGTGAGACGCTCATCAATCAAGCGAACTTCTAGGCCGGAAGCCTCTTGGAGTGACTCTGCGAAGGTAAGTGCGTCATCGGTTGAAAGGGTTGACTTGCCTTGCAGATTGATAGGAACACCTACGTAGATCTCGAGTACTTCGCCAACTTCAGCTAATACCAGAAGTACTGCATCGACTGAATCGGTCGTACTTTCAAGCCTGGCGACAGTAGCTAGCGGGCTTGCAAGGATTGCATGAATGTCTGTTACGGCTAGACCAACTCTTGCCTGCCCGACATCAACAGCAAGACGTCTACCGGGACGAAGCAATTAGCGAAGGCTCTCTGTTATAGCAAGAAGAGCTTCCGCAATCTTGCTGGCGTCAGATCCGCCACCCTGAGCCATATCAGCTTTGCCGCCACCGCCACCACCAAGAATCTGTGAAGCAAGGCGAACTAGGTCCCCTGCCTTTGCTCCTTTGTCTTGGGCATCTTGATTTGCAGCCACGATTACTACTGGCTTGCCCTCAATTACAGCAGCTAGAGCTACAACTGCGGATGAACCTGAAAGTTCATCGCGAAGCTTCAAGGTTAGGTCTCTAAGAGCGTCGCTATTAGAAACGTTTTCAATCTCACGAACCAAAACTTTGTGGTTGCCAGAAGTTGCAACTGATTTAAGGAGCTCTGGTACTAGTCCAGCAAGTTTCTGACTCTGAACAACAGCAAGTTGACGTTGCATGTCTTTTACTTCAAGAAGAAGTGCTTCTAGTTTTTCACTAGCCGATACCGGACTACTCTTGAGCTGCTCTGCAATCTTGTGTAGAAGAACTCTTTCCTGAGTAAGTGATCTAAGTGCTTCCATACCTACAAGAGCTTCTAGACGTCTTGAACCAGAACCAACTGATGATTCGTTGGTGATTGAAACTAGCCCGATCTGTGCACTTCTAGAAACGTGGGTACCACCACAGAGTTCTCTAGACCAAGGACCACCTATTTGAACTACTCTTACACTCTCGTCATAGGTCTCACCGAAGAGAGCAACTGCTCCCCATTCCCTGGCTTCAGGTAGTGACATGTACTGAGCTGAGACAGCAAGGTCAGATCTAATTGCTAGGTTTGCAATCTCTTCAATTTCTGATTTGGTTTCAGCACTTAGAGCTTGAGTCCAAGAGAAGTCAAGTCGCATGTAGCCAGGCTTGTTATAAGAACCAGACTGCAGAGCAGTTGGTCCAAGAGCTTGCCTTAGAGCAGCATGAACGACGTGAGTAGCCGAGTGAGCCTGAGCTGCTCCAACTCTCCAGTCAGAATCAACTGCAGTGGTTGCAACTAGACCAACACCTAGTTCACCGGTCTTTACTAGAGCTTTGTGAGAGACAAGACCCTTAACTGGCTTTTGAACATCTAAAACCTCGAGAGAGAAGCCGTCCCCATAAATAGTTCCAGCATCAGCTGTTTGACCACCAGACTCTGCATAAAAAGAAGTCTCGTCAAGAATTACTTCAACGATAGAACCAGCACTTGCTTTAGTTACTTGCTGACCATCGCTAATAATTCCAAGGACTTTGCCGCTAGAAACGAGTTCTTCGTAACCAGTGAACTTTGTAACACCCTGCATTCTGAAATCACCATATACAGAGAGGTCTGTGTTACCAGCCTTCTTCATCTTGGCGTCGGCTTTAGCCCTGTTCTTCTGCTCGCTCATCAAAGTTGTGAAGTCATCACGATCAACTGTTAGATCGTTCTCTTCAGCAATCTCAACGGTTAGATCAATCGGGAATCCGTAAGTGTCATGAAGAAGGAAGCTAGTTTCACCTGTAAGTGACTTCTGTCCTGCAGCTTTTGCGGTTGCAATTGCAGCTTCTAGAACCTGAGTACCGGAGGTAAGAGTCCTTAGGAAAGCTTCCTCTTCTGCAAGAACAGTTGTGTTGATTCTCTTGAACTCTGTCTCAAGTTCAGGATATGCATCAACCATTGCGTTCTTTGAAGTAAGGAAAAGCTTTCCGAATACTGGCTCATTAACACCAAGAAGGCGCATTGCACGAACTGTTCTTCTAAGAAGACGACGCAATACATAACCTCGCCCATCGTTACCTGGTGAAACACCATCGCCGATAAGCATCAAAGCACTTCTAACGTGATCAGCTACAACACGCAATCTGATGTCGTCTTCTTCGTTTGCTCCATAAGTCTTTCCAGCTAGCGCTGCAGCTAGATCTAGGACAGGTCTTACCTGATCGATTTCGTAAAGGTTTTCAACCCCTTGCATCAAGAATGCAACGCGCTCAAGACCCATGCCGGTATCAATGTTCTTGCTAGGTAGTTCACCTAGGATTTCAAAACTATCTTTGCCTGAACCAAGTCCTCGTTCATACTGCATGAAGACAAGGTTCCAAATTTCGATGTAGCGGTTCTCATCTGCTTCTGGACCGCCCTCAACGCCATATTCAGGTCCTCTATCGAAATAGATTTCTGAACAAGGGCCTGCAGGACCTGGCTGACCAGTTGACCAATAGTTGTCTGCCATGCCACGCTTTTGAATTCTTTCAAGTGGGATTTCTGAAAGC
>JBIILH010000053.1:0-7233 GCA_044232765.1 Rhodoluna sp.
TGGTTAGACCAGTTCTTCCCGCAGCGCACAGCTTCACTTACAGCTTTTCTAAACACTCTTAACCCTGAAGCCCCAGAGCTAAGTGTTAGTGGACCAGATACTGTTGGTGGAACACTCACTGCTACAGCCGTCAACTGGGACTACACAACAACGCTCAACTACCAGTGGCTTAGAAACTCAGTAGCTATACCGAATGCAACATCTACTACCTACAAGACAACTTCAGCTGATGCTGGTGCGCTGATCTCCTTGAAAATACTCGCAACAAAACCTTCAAAACCTTCTGCCACTATTTCTTCTGTCCCAATACTTGTGCTTAAGCCTGCTCTCCCAGCAGCATCCTTAATTGGTGAGGCACGAGTAGGTGTACCTCTAGTTGGTGGGCCGTTGGCTGAGCCATCAGCAACGGTTACCTATAAGTGGCTAGCTGACGGCAAGATAATTCCAAACGCTACTGGATCCAACTACACCCCAACTGCTAGCGATCACAAGAAATCAATTACTCTTCAAACAACTGTTACTCAGAGTGGATTCCCTGTTGCTGTTACAACTAGTTCTGCGAAGACTGTTTTAGGTGGATTAATTACTAAGCCTTCAATCACAGTAAGCGGCATCTCTAAGACAGGTAATCGTCTAACTATCAGAACTACCGTTCCACCTTCAACCGCGGTTATTTACCAGTGGCTGCGTAATGGCAAGGTAATCACCGGAGCTAATAAATCTAGTTACACATTGCAATCAGCGGATTACAAAACTTCTGTTTCAGGTAAAGTTACTTTCACTCGAGCTGGTTACAACACAACATCAACTACTTCATCAGCGCAGAAGGTTGGAATTGGGGAACTGATTAGGACTCCAGATCCAAAGATTGTTGGAACAGCAAGAGTAAATAATACCCTCACAGCTCAAATAGGAACTTGGGATAGTGGGGTGAAGATTACTTATCAGTGGATTCGTGATGGCTCAAAGATTTCTAGAGCAACTGGGAAGACCTATCGACTAACGGCTGCCGATAGAAGAGCGGAGATACTCCTCAGCCTTACAGTAACTAAGGCCGGGTTTGAATCTGTATCTATTGACTCTGCTCCAGTAACTGTTCGTTAGAGTCCTTCGCGAACCTGAATGATGTTGCCATCAGGATCATTTCCATCGGCATAGGTCCAGTTGTTATGTTCCATGGTTTCACTCTTGATCTTGCCGCCAGTTCTACCAGCAGCAAGTCTTGCCTTATCAATGCTTTGAACATCAAAGACTGGCTTGATTGGGTTATCTTCACCAAGTGTTGGTTCTGATCTGTATTGCTCAGGAAGAAGATGAATTAGAACTTCGTTTCCTAAACCCTGAACACTTGCAAACTCAGGTGAACGGTAAGGAGAGTTATCTTCAAACAAAGCTGAGTAGAAGTTAACTGACTTCTCTAGATCTGATACCCAAATGACAATAGTTGACATTAACACTCCACAACATTCACAGCTAAACCTCCCAGTGAGGTCTCTTTATACTTGCTAGACATATCTAACCCTGTTTGTCTCATAGTTTCAATTACCGTATCCAGAGAGATCTTGTGAGTTCCATCTCCTAGAAGAGACAAGCGAACAGCAGAAACTGCAGTTCCTGAGGCAATAGCGTTTCTTTCAATACAAGGCATCTGCACAAAACCACCAACTGGATCACAAGTTAGACCTAGGTTATGTTCCATGGCTATCTCAGCTGCATTCTCTATCTGCTCTGGTGTTCCGCCAAGAACAGCAGCTAAACCGGCAGCAGCCATAGAACAAGCAGACCCCACTTCTCCCTGACAACCTGCCTCTGCTCCTGAGATAGATGCATTCCTCTTATAAAGAGATCCAATAGCGGCAGCAGTCAAAAGGTAGTCTCTGGCAATAACACTTGAATCAACATCTTTGAACTTCATAGCCCAATAGCCAACAGCAGGAATGATTCCTGCTGCACCGTTAGTCGGAGCTGTTACTACTCTCCTACCTGAAGCATTCTGTTCATTCACGGCAATTGCATAAGCCTGAAGCCACTCATTAGAAACGTCATCTTGATTAGAGGCTTTGTTTAGCTGCTCAGCCATATCTGCTGCTCTTCTATCTACTGCAAGATAGCCAGGAAGGACACCTTTTGTCTTTAGTCCTTCTTGAACACATAGTTGCATAGCTGACCAGATTGCATCAAGTTTTGTAGTTAGCTCCTGCTCGCCATGGATAGAAACTTCATTCTCGAAGGCTATCTCTGCAATAGACATGTTCTCTCTATTGCAAATCTCCAACAGTTCAACACCACTAGTGAAAGGGTAAGGAACTTCTCCTCTTTCAACTCTTTCAATGTGGTGATCTGCTTCAACAAAGCCGCCGCCAACAGAGTAGTAAGTCTGCTCGAGTAACACGTTTGAGTCTTTATCTACTGCTTGGAACCGAAGCCCGTTTGAGTGCTTAGGAAGTCTGATTAGTGGTTGAAAGCTGAAGTCTTTTCCTTCAAAAGGAATCTTGTGATTCAGGAGGTTTATCGAAGAACTTTCAATTGCTCTGTCCCACGCATTAAGAACTTCATCAGGATTACAAGTTTCAGGAGTGTCACCGTTTAGTCCAGCAACGATTGCATTAGTTGTTCCGTGACCTGGCCCAGTTGCACCGAGCGATCCGAATAGTTTGACGCTAACTCTACTTGTCAGCGTGAGTTTGCCGTGCTCTTCTAAAGCTTCAGCAAAGAGCAACGCTGCTCTCATAGGTCCTACCGTATGTGAACTTGAAGGTCCAATTCCGATAGTGAATAAATCTAGCGCCGAGATGTAATCTGGCATGGTTTAAGCCTAACCAGATTGCTTACCTAAATAGTTATTTTGAGCAGGTAGTTGTTTGAGCGTTTGTGCCCTGAGCCCAATCCGGAAGTGGTGTCACTGTAGGAGTTGGAGTTGGCTTCGGGGTTACTGTCGAAGATGGCTTCGGAGTCGCGGTAGAAGTTGATGAAGGCTTAGGTGTTGGTGCAACTTCTGATCCAGCACCTGTGTTGTTGACTTCACCAAGAACAAGTGGCTGATCATTTATCATCAAGTCGAAAAGAACCTGAGCTTTTTCATAGTCAGGCATTACTCGACCCTGGTTAGGAGCTGGCAAACCAGAAATAGATGGTAGCTGAAGGAATGTAACCTTCTTCATCGGAATATCTTTCAATGCGTTAGCAACCGCCATCAAAGTGCCTGGGTCAGAAAGAGTCTTACTTAGTTTCATGTGTTCAGCAGCTGCTTGAGCAAGGCTGTATAGAGCAACTGGGTTACTGAGAATATCTTTGCTCTTTAGTTTTCTAACTAGTGAAGTTAGATAAACCTGCTGGTTGCTAATACGACCTAGGTCTGAACCATCGCCAACACCATGTCTAGTTCTAAGGAACTGCAGTGCCTGAACTCCCTGAAGAGTGTGCATACCTTTCTTTAGGTATGTGTTGGTGTATTCATCTTCAATGTCTTCAGCAACACAAACTTCAACTCCACCAACAGCATTAGAAAGTTCGATCACTCCATTGAAGTCAACCATTGCAAGATAAGGAATATTCAAACCAGTTAGCTTCTCAACAGTTAGAAGTGTGCAACCAGGACCACCATTAGCAATAGTTGCATTGATTTGACCAAGTGATTGTGCGTAGTACCCTGGTCCACCAGTAGTACTTGGACATGCTGGCCAAGGAACCAAAAGATCTCTAGGGAAAGATAGTGCAACTGCATTCTGTCTGTCTTCAGAAATGTGCATAAGAATAATTACGTCAGCAAGGACACCGCTGGTGTCACCAAAAGCTGAGTTGCCAGCACCTTGTCTTGAGTCGCTTCCAACCAGAAGCATATTGATAGGTCCGCTGATTGGCGGAATCTCTCTTGGAGTTCCATCCCCACCAGGAACATCAATCTCGCCTTCACCAAACTTTCCAGCAAGTTGGATTGCTGAAACAGTTGTGACAGTCAAAGTTGAAACTAGGACAACGATTAGGGCTTTACCTAGAATGCCAAGCAGAGCTCTGAAACGGCCGGTAGCTTGGATGTTGCCATGACGTGCAACGGCACGATCTAGCTTTAGTTGCTTCTTGGACTTTTCAGACAATTCATAACCCCTTAGGTGAGTTGGCTTAAGTCTCAGTTAGACAAAACTGGCGGAGGCCGTGGGATTCGAACCCACGGAACCTTTCAGTTCACTAGTTTTCAAGACTAGCTCCTTCGGCCGCTCGGACAGACCTCCGTGGAATAGTCTAACTAATCCTTAGTGCTAATAAAAATACAGAGGGAACCTGCACTTAGCCTGTGAGCTAGCTTTGGCTATAAATAATGCCTTCAAGCCCTTCTAGGACCTTGGCAACACCATGTTCTTCTACGCTAGCGGTCACCATTGTGGCTGCCTGCTTTACTTCATCTGGGCCCTGGCCCATAGCAAATGAAAGGCCTCCACCAGCATTTGCCCACTCAAACATGGAGATATCGTTTCTTCCATCGCCTATGGCGATGACTCTATTAGTTGGAACATTTAGAGCTTTTCTTCGTTGTTCTAAAGCACTTGCTTTAGTTACTCCCTGTGGAGAGATGTCCAACCAGGCGGTATAGCCAATTGCATAAGACACTGAATGCAGCCCTACTGATTCAACTATCTCTAAAAAGTCATTCACGTTCTGCTCTGGAGATAGAACAACTACTCGGCTTACTTCTCCATGCATTAGTTGATCTAGTGGGGTCTCAATGTTTTCGGCACCTAAAGCATAAGCGGGGAATGGTTTGTGGAATCTATATGTTCCATCAACATCTTCAACTGCGAAGTGGGCTTCAGGAAGTTTTGCAATCAACTGACTTAGTACAGGTGCTGGATCAAACCCAATAACTTCTCTAACTGAGTAGCCTCTGTCATCTTGATGATCGATTTCAATTGTCACTGCTCCGTTTGAACAGACCACGTGACCAGCTTCAATGCCAACATCTTGAACTACAGGAATTGCGTTAGCTGCTGCTCTACCTGTGGCAACAACAACGTGGTGACCTAGATCTCTTACTCTTGTTACTTCTCTGATTACCTCAGGAGCTAGAAAACCATCATCGTGCACAAGTGTGCCATCGATGTCAATAGCAATTAGCCAAGGTTCAAAAGTCAAGGCTTAGCTCTTCTTCACTGGAGAAATAACTTCAGCTCCGCCAAGGTATGGACGAAGTGCTTGAGGGATGCGAACTGAACCATCCTCTTGTTGGTGGTTCTCAAGAATTGCAACTAGCCATCTAGTGGTAGCAAGTGTTCCGTTAAGAGTTGCAGCAACAGCAGTCTTGCCATCTTCTTTTCTATAACGAACGTTAAGTCTTCTGGCTTGGTAGGTGGTGCAGTTAGAAGTAGAAGTTAGTTCACGATATGTTTCTTGAGATGGAACCCACGCTTCAGCATCAAACTTACGTGCAGCACTTGAACCAAGATCTCCAGCAGCTGTATCAATGACACGATATGGAAGTTCGCACTTCTTCAACATCTCTTCTTGCCAAGCAAGAAGTTTTGCATGTTCTTCATCTGCTTGCTCTGGTGTTACATAAGAGAACATCTCTAGTTTGTTGAACTGGTGAACTCGCAAGATGCCTTTAGTATCTTTTCCATGGCTACCTGCTTCACGTCTGTAACAAGTTGACCAACCTGCATATCTCTTAGGTCCATCGGCTAGATCAATAATCTCGTTGCTGTGATATCCGGCAAGAGCTACTTCGCTTGTTCCAGTTAGATAAAGGTCATCTGCTGGTAAGTAGTAAATCTCATCAGCATGCTCACCTAGGAAACCAGTGCCAGCCATAATCTCAGGCTTTACAAGTGTTGGTGTGATTAGTGCTGTGAAGTCAGCTTTAGCTGCCTGATCTAGAGCTAGGTTCATAAGGGCAAGCTCTAGTCTTGCTCCCCAACCCTTTAGGAAATAGAACCTAGAGCCAGAGATCTTCACTCCACGCTCAATGTCAATAACATCGAGTAATTCGCCTAGTTCAACGTGGTCTTTAGGGGTGAAGTTGAATTTTGGCTTAGTGCCCTCTTCACGAATTACAACAAAGTTCTCTTCACCACCAACAGGAACACCATCGGTAACAACATTCTCAATCCTTAGAACAATAGAGTTCAATTCGTTTTGGAAATCAGCAGCCCTTTGTTCTGCTACCTTTACTGCTGCTGCAAGTTCTTGACCTTCAGCAATAAGTTTTGTTCTTTCTTCAGGAGTTGCTCCAGCAACAAGCTTCGCTTTAGCGTTCTGCTCTGCCCTTAGGTTTTCAAATTCAGCTTGAGCCTTGCGCCAGTTGTCATCGGCTACTGCGGCTTGATCGACAAGCTCAACGCTTGCTCCTCTAGCTCTCTGAGAAACTTTAATAGCCTCAGGGTTCTCTCTGAGTAGGTTTGCATCAATCATTTATTTACGTTTACCTTTAGCGTCCTTGACGTAGTTTATTTAGCCATGATTCTGCAGAAGAGAATTCTTTATTTGAGTTATTACCTTCGTGCTCACTCTTCTTCTTATCTGCTCTTGGATAAGAACCTAAGAAAGTTACGTGAGGGCTAAATCTGTGTAGACCCATGAGTGCTTCTGCAACAGCATCGTCATCTATGTGTCCTTGCACATCTATGTTGAATCTATATCGACCCAGCTGATCACCGATAGGTCTTGACTCGATTCTTGAAAGGTTAACTCCACGAGCGGCAAACTGCTCAAGCATTTCTAGAAGAGCACCTGGTCGATCTTCCGGAAGTTCAACAATCACAGAGGTCTTATCTTTACCTGATCTTTTTGTTGGCTTGGCGTTTAGACCTATTTCAATAAATCTGGTTTGAGCATTTTTGTTATCGCCAATGTTTCTTGCCAACACAGTTAGCTTGTAGTGATCTGTAATGCTCTTAGCTGCGATAGCAGCATCAGCAAGTGGATCTTTAGAAAGTAGATCTGCAGCTGCCGCAGCTGTTGAAGTTGAAGGTAAGTATGAATGAGCTGCAATGTTCTCTTGCATCCAACCACGACACTGAGCATAGGCAGTTGGGTGTGTGCTTACTACCTTTACATCAGCAAGTTTTGTGCCTCGCTTAGCTACCAAGTGAAAAGTAATTGGAACTAAATACTCGCCATATATACGTATGTCAGTTGTGTTAGCTAGCGCATCAAGAGTTGCAGATACTCCACCTTCGATGGAGTTTTCTACTGGAACTATAGCTCTTTGAGCTTTTCCTGAAACTACAGCTTCGATGGCTT
>JBIILH010000054.1:0-7169 GCA_044232765.1 Rhodoluna sp.
GACTCTGCTGCAGCAGTTCGTATTCTAGGGTTCGAGGACTCTGCGTTCTCACACATCTCAACCGGTGGTGGGGCTAGCCTAGAATTCCTAGAGGGTAAAACAATGCCAGGATTAGAGGTTTTGAAGTGAGTGTAGAAAGAGTTCCATTCATCGCAGGTAACTGGAAGATGAACCTGGACCACCAGCAAGCAATAGCTCTTGTACAGAAATTGTCCTGGACTCTAGCTGACGCTAATCACGACTACACCAAGACAGAGGTTGCTGTATTCCCTCCGTTTACAGATCTTCGGACTGTGCAGACACTCATTAGCGCTGAAAAGTATTCAATCTCTCTTGGTGCACAAGATCTAAGTCAGTACGATTCAGGTGCTTACACGGGTGACATCTCAGGTGCTTTCCTAAAGAAGCTTGATGTTCAGTACGTACTAATCGGACACAGCGAGCGCAGAAGCTACCACCACGAGGACGACACTGTTGTTCAAGCAAAGGTTGCTGCAGCCTTCAAACATGGTTTGGTACCAGTAATTTGCGTTGGAGAAACTCTAGAAGAGCTAGAAGCAGAGGGTCAGAGTGCTGTCCCAGTACGACAGATCTTGGCCGCTCTATCGGGTCACGCGAAGGTGGGCGAATTCATTGTGGCTTATGAACCAGTTTGGGCTATTGGAACCGGTCAGGTTGCTACTCCTGAACAGGCAGCAGCTGTTGCAGGCAAGATTAGAGAGGCTATTGAAGGCCTTCTAGGCCCTGAAGTAGCCCAGAGCACCAGAATCCTTTATGGAGGCTCAGTAAAGGCTTCAAACGTCGCTGGATTCCTTAGAAGCCCTGAAGTAGACGGGGTTTTGGTGGGTGGGGCCAGCCTTGATGTTGACGAGTTCTCAGGCATATCTCGCTTCCTAAAGCACCTAACCTTATAATTTACAAGGGAGATTACCTCTCTCCCGGAAACGAAAGAACAGACAAATGACCGGAATTATCATCGCTTTGAACATCCTTCTAGGTGTTACTAGCTTGCTACTTACTCTTCTTATCCTTCTTCACAAGGGACGCGGTGGTGGCCTAAGCGACATGTTCGGTGGTGGAATCAACAACACAATGGGTTCATCAGGTGTTGCTGAGCGCAACTTGAACCGAATCACCGTCATTCTTGGTCTTGTTTGGGTTGTAACAGTAATCATTCTTGGCCTAGCGTCAACTTATTCTTGGGTATAACTTATGAGCGGTAATACAGCAGCGATCAGAGGTTCTCGTGTTGGAGCTGGCCCAATGGGTGAGCAAGACAACGGTTTCCAAGCAGAACGTGTAACGATCAACTACTACTGTTGCAACAACCACAGCTTCTCATCATCATTCGCATCAAGCGTAGAAACTTCAGAACTTCCAGTTGAACAGGACTGCCCACACTGTGGTCTTCCAGCTGGACAAGACAAAGACAACCCACCGCAGATTGCAAAGCACGAGCCATACAAGACTCACCTTGCATACGTAAAGGAAAGAAGAACAGCACAAGAAGCTAAAGATCTTCTTGATGAGGCTGTGGCCTTAGTTAGAGAGCGTCGCGTTCGTCTACTAGCTGAAGCAAAAGCGGAAGCTAAGAAAGCAGCGAAGACTAAAAAGTCTTAGTTAGCAGCTCCAGAAGGCAGCACCTGCTGCCTCATCAATAATCCACAAAGTTTCGCCATTGGCTTCAACTTTTGCTGCCGGCAGATCACAATCTGGATTCTTGTGAACCGATTCAACAGCTTCGGCTTTATCAATACCTGCAACCACAAAGATGATTTTGTCCGAACGATTAATCAGATCCAGGGAGAAACTTAGTCTCTCAGGTGGTGGCTTAGGGGAGTTATCTACCGCGACTACTAAATCGCCATCGTGATTCATTCCTGGAAATAGTGACGCTACGTGTCCATCAGGACCCATGCCAAGAATAGTGAGATCCATAGCTGGCTCACTATCGCCAAAGACTGTCTTCATGTGTGCAGAGAAATTTCTTCGTGCAGTCTCGAGTTCTAATCCATCATCAGATGAAGGAAATGGGTGAATCTTTTCTGATTCTGCTCCGAGCACATTCGGCATTGCGTTCTTGGCCTGATTGAAGTTTCGATCTTTTGAGTTACTCTCAACGAATCTTTCATCGCCCCACCAGAAGTGCACTTTAGAGAGGTCTAGATTTTGCTCTGTAATAGCCTTGCCGAGAACTTCCAGGGTGAGAATTCCGACGGTTCCACCGGTTAGTGCGATGTGAACTGAATTCTTCTTCGCTAGAACAGTCTTTATGGTTTGGATAATTTCAAATGAAGCTTGCTGAGCGACATCCATTGCGCTTGTCGCTTTGCGTACTTCAACTGATTTCATGATTGATACCTTCTATAACCTTGAAGCTTCTATTTCTTGAATCCAGCGAGGATTAGGGCACCGAAGGCATCATCGCTATCTAGGCGACGCAGGTCTTCAATCAAGCAATCTCTCAGAGATCTGCGAGGTAGATTGATGTCTCTTGTCGGCTGTGAAGGTTGGAAGAGAGTTGCTACATCAGGAGCATTTCGAACAATCTCAATCTCACCAGATTCGCGCTCAAGCTTGACACCCTTGATGCCAGAAACAGCTTTACCGCGATCGGTTCTAACTAGTTCAACTTCAACACCAAGTTTCTGACCAAGCCATGATGCAAGTAGGTCAGTACTAGGAGAGTCAACGGCTCCTGTGACGATAACTTTTGTAATCGGGTCATAAGGAGGCTGGTCAAGGATTGCTGCAAGTTGAGCTCGCCAGAGTGTCAGTCGGGTCCAAGCGAAGTCGCTGTCGCCAGGTTCATAGTTATTCGCAAGAGAAACCAGCCATGCATGAGGATCTTTTTGACTAGCCGCATCTGTAATTCTTCGCTGAGCAATTCGACCAATTGCAGACGCTGATGGCTTGATAGGTGCTTCGCCAGGCCACCAGGCAACTACAGGAGCATCCGGAAGAAGTAGACCAGTAACAAGACTCTCTGGGTCACTAGCAGCTTCGCCATAGGCTCTCAGTACAACAACTTCAGAAGCACCAGCATCTCCACCAACACGAATTTCTGCGTCAAGTCTTGGTTCCGCACTGCTTTGTGTGTCCTCATCGGCCAACACAATGATTCGACATGGGTGAGCACGTGAAGCTTCATTCGCTGCAAGAATTGCTTCTTCGATACCAGCGAATTTTGTCTGAACTAGGAGAGTAAGCACTCTTCCTAGGGCGACAGCACCACCTTCTTCACGGATAGTGACTAGTTCCCTAGAGATAAGTGAAGTTGTGGTGTTTTCTAGATTCTTAATCACGGACGTCTCCAAGCTCTGCCATCGGCAGCCATCATTTTGTCTGCGGATTCAGGTCCCCAGGTGCCAGGGCGATAAGGTTCTGGTTTCCCATTCTTCGCCCAGTACTCTTCGATTGGATCAAGAATCATCCAAGAGAGCTCTACTTCTTCATGTCTAGGGAAAAGCGGTGGGTCTCCAAGAAGAACATCGAGGATAAGTCGCTCATAAGCTTCTGGGCTAGCTTCGGTAAATGCATGTCCGTAGCCAAAGTCCATGGTTACATCTCTTACCTGCATACCAACACCTGGAACCTTGGAACCAAATCTGATTGTTACACCTTCATCTGGCTGAACTCGAATCACCAAGGCATTTTGTCCAAGAGCCGATGTTTGACTCTCACCGAAAATCTGTTGCGGGGCACGCTTGAAAACAATTGCAATTTCAGTGACTCTTCGTCCTAAACGCTTACCAGCACGAAGGTAGAAAGGAACACCAGCCCAGCGACGGGTGTTAATGTCCAATCGCATTGCAGCAAAGGTTTCGGTTACAGAGTCAGGGTTCATACCTTCTTCATCAAGGAAACCAGTTACTTTCTCACCACCCTGCCAACCGCCAACGTACTGACCCCGTGACGTGTGTTTTCCTAGATCATCCGGAAGTCGAACAGCTGATAGAACTTTTTCCTTCTCTGCACGCAGGTCTGCTGCGTCAAATGACACAGGCTCTTCCATAGCTGTGAGAGCAAGAAGTTGTAGCAAGTGGTTTTGAATTACGTCTCTAGCCGCACCAATTCCGTCGTAATAACCTGCTCTACCGCCAACACCAATGTCTTCAGCCATTGTGATCTGGACGTGGTCGATGTAGTTGTTGTTCCAGAGAGGCTCGTAAAGCTGATTAGCAAATCTAAGAGCCAGAATGTTCTGAACAGTTTCTTTTCCTAAGTAGTGGTCAATTCTAAAGATTGAGTCTGCTGGGAATACTGATTCGACAACTTCATTCAGTTCACGGGCAGATTGAAGATCATGACCGAAAGGCTTTTCAATCACAACTCGTCTGAACTGATCAGGTTTAGGGTCTGCCAATCCAGAACGAGAAAGTTGCTGTGTAACTAGGGGGAATGCCTTTGGGGGAATGCTTAGGTAGAAAGCATGGTTTCCGTTAGTTCCACGCTCAGCGTCAAGCGTTTCGATTGTCTCTCGTAGCTTGTCGAAAGCAGCGTCATCGCCAAATTCGCCTGGAACAAATCGAATGCCACGGGAGAGCTGCGCCCAAATCTCTTCACTCCATGGAGTTCTCGCATACTCCTTCACTGCCTCTTTAACTACTTGACCAAAATCCTGATCTTCCCAGTCTCGTCTAGCGAAACCAACAAGCGAGAAACCAGGTGGAAGCAAACCACGGTTAGCTAAGTCGTATACGGCAGGCATTAGCTTCTTGCGGCTTAGGTCTCCAGTAACACCAAATATGATTAGACCAGATGGTCCAGCAATACGATTGAGTCTTCGATCTAGCGGGTCTCTAAGTGGATTAACACCAGGGCCTAACTTCACTTCACTCATTGAGTTGTATCTCCTTAGCCGATTGCTCGCAAAATAGTATTGAAATCTTCGACAGGGTTGTTCAATGTCAGTGTCAAAACTGGGCTACCCAAATCTGCTAGAACTTTTGCATCACCTGCAGCTTGAGATGCAATGAGTTCACCGAAGGTGAAATCTCTTCCTGTAACCTGAACATCCTGGCTTGTCTTTGCTACTAACTGAAGGAACACACCCTGGCGTGGTCCACCTTTGTGGTACTGACCAGTTGAATGAAGGAATCGTGGAGCCCACCCAAATGTAGTTGGACGATCAGCAACAGAAGATAAAGCATCTCTAAGTGCTTCAGCACTGACCGGAGCAGTTCTATCCATGTAAGCATGAACTGAAATGTATCCATCTGATGCAAGCTCTGAAAGAAGCTTCACAAGCGCTGTTGGAACTCCGGTGATGCCATCTAGGTCTAGGGCAAGAGCACTAACTTCAATTGAGTCAAAGGTGAATTGGCTTGAAGTGGCCGCAGCTCTTTGCTCCAGCATTCCACGAGCGGCAATCTTCGCTGATTCAACATCAGGCTGATCAAAAGGATTAATTCCAATCAATCTGCTTGCTACGGCTGTTGCGTATTCCCACAGCACAAATTGAGCACCTAGGGGAGCGACAATACTCACCCCATCAGCCAGAACTGAGTGGTCGGTAGCAGAGATTTTCACAAGCAACATGTCATTGAGGTCTGCGAAAGTCTCGTAGCTGGAAGCTTGTAGAACTACAGGTAAAACTCCCTTTGATTGTTTCCCAGTTGATTCAGCTACTAACTGTTCAATCCAGTCTCCGAAACCAGGAATTGATGAGTCTGCAATGAGCCCAATCTTGTCCTTAAGCTCTTTACCGTTAGAGGATTTCGCAAGAGCTGCTCCAAGCACCAGACCTGGATTAGATGAATCATCATTGCTAAGGGAGGATGCCGCGTCGTTTGCCTGATTAAGAATCTCTTGAATGTCGACACCAGCTAATCCAGAAGGTACTAAACCAAATGCGGTGAGAGCCGAGTAGCGTCCACCGACTGTTGGATCTGCATTGAATACTTTGTAGCCATCTGCTTTCGCAGCAGACTCCATAGGAGAACCAGGATCTGTGACGATGACGATTCTCTCTGTCTTTTCAATGCCGGCAGAAGTGAATGCTTCTTCAAAGATTCTCTTTTGCGAGTCAGTCTCAACAGTTGAACCTGATTTAGACGAGACAACAATTGCAGTTCTCTCGATGTCTTTGCTCACGACTGAACGAACTTGGTCTGGGGATGTTGAATCTAGAACAACTAATTCAATGTCGTACTTGTTGGTGATTACCTCTGGAGCAAGAGATGATCCACCCATGCCACACAATACAAAACGATTGATGCCTTGTGCTCTGAAGGAATCTCTTAGAGCAATGATTTCAGAAACTAGGTATTGCGAATCAGTTGCAGACGTGACCCAGCCAAGACGGATTGATGATTCAGCTTCCGCGTCTTTACCCCACAGAGTGAAATCCTTGGCTGCAATTCTGCTTGCTACTTTGTCTGCTACCAAGGTTTCTAAAGTTGATTCAACTGCTTTGGCTGCTGAACCGAAGACTCTAACGCTTATTGACATTACTTAGATGCCTTTAGTGCTACGTCAACAGATTCGACTAGTTCATTCCAAGAAACGATGAACTTATCTACACCCTCAGTTTCAAGGAGCTCAGTTACCTCATCGTAAGAAACTCCCATGGCTTCAATTGCATAAAGGACAGACTTCGACTCGGCATACTTGCCAACAATACTGTTTGCCGGAACAATTCCATGATCAGAAACAGCTTCCATAGTCTTTTCAGGCATGGTGTTCACCAGCTCTGGAGCGATCAACTCAGTTACGTAAAGAGTGTCACTTAGTGCTGGATCTTTTACTCCAGTAGATGCCATAAGAGGTCGTTGCTTGTTTGCTCCGGCTGCTGAAAGAGTGTTCCAGTCATTCTTGGCGAATTCAAGCTCAAACACTTCATACGCAAGTCTTGCGTTAGCAAGGGCAGCCTTACTTTTCATAGCCATTGCATCACTAGTACCGATTGCAGTCAGACGCTTGTCTATCTCTGTGTCAACACGAGACACGAAGAATGATGCAACAGAATGAATCTTAGAAAGATCCTTGCCCGCAGCGTGAGCTAAAGCAATACCAGCTTTGTATGCCTCAATTACTTCACGATAACGCTGAAGAGAGAAGATGAGGGTTACGTTTACGCTAATGCCATTCGAAATGACTTCAGTAATTGCTGCTAGCCCTGCTTTCGTGGCCGGAATCTTAATCATTACGTTCTCGCGGTTCACCTT
>JBIILH010000055.1:0-7157 GCA_044232765.1 Rhodoluna sp.
GCAGCCCACAAGCTGGGGCCAAGCCATTCAAAAACAGTTCCAAGAGTGGCAATAGTGGCGTTAGTCAAGAAGCCAAAGGCAGCAAGTCGAGCGGCTGTGCGTCCTGCATTCACAATCGCACAAAGCCAAGCAAGGGCGATAAATACTAAAGTCAGGACAGACGGGTTTGTAAAGGGCCCGATACTTCCGCTAACTTCAGTACCCGGCGACCATGAGATGTTGAACACATAGAACAGTCCATAAAGCAAAGCTATAAATAGCCAAAACCGCGTGACTTCTTCTACGGGCTCGAACTTAAAGAACCTTTCTCTCATGCCTGTCAAGCAATATCGCAGTTTGTCTTCTCTTGTTGGGCCTTTCATGCCTCGACTTTCGGCGTATTCAAGAATTGTGCCCAACATTGCTTCGCCGTTTTTCTCTCTCCAAGATTTTGGGTACCAAAGCAAGAGCCTCCCAAAAGCTTCCGCCTGCTCTCTCTCAGTGTCTAAATCCTGCATTTGGGAAACCTCTAAATAGAACCTTCGGCCAATCCAAGATGACGGCTGGCTCGTCTAACGACTTCTTTTCGGGTTTCAAGTTCTTTCAATAATGCAAGTCGTCCTATCTTGGTGAGCTTGAAGTATCGGCGAAATCTTCCATCGACAACAATTTCCTTATCAATCTCAACTAAACCGCTCTTCTGCAAGCGATCTAGCGCTTGGTAGAGCGTTGGAACTTTGAGTTTTACTTGATTGCCCGACAAGTCTTCCACTGTCGAGAGAATTGAATATCCGTGTTGAGGCTCGTCCGCGAGCGCCGTTAGTATCCAGAAAGTCGGTTCTTGCATATATCCCTTCAGTAATCAGTGTATTACAGCGCTCAGAGCATTGAGCGTTCGGGTGGAGTGGTTGTGAGGATTTCAGCCAGGCATACATTCTCCCCAAACTGTATTCCTGTAACTCACGTTTACTCAGGTCTAAATACCCGAGTAAACGTGCAATCCCTTGAAGTACAGATTAACGATGGTGAAGTTGAAGATGATGGCTAGGAAGCCGATCAGGCTTAGCCATGCTGCTCTCTTGCCATCCCAACCTTTGGTTGTGGTGGCGTGGAGATAAGCAGCATAGATAGTCCAGATGATGAATGTCCATACTTCTTTAGTGTCCCAGCCCCAGAAGCGGTGCCAAGCCTTATCAGCCCAGATAGCTCCAGCGATAAGAGTGAAGGACCAGAGAATAAAACCAATGATGTTGAACTGGTAGTAGGTTCTCTCAAGCTTCTCTGACTTAGGGAATACCTTTAGAAGCTTGGTGAAAGCAATACCTGCTTTTGACTTAGAGTTCTTGATTCTCTTTGTCTCTTTCAAGATATGGATCAGAGAAAGAGTTGCACCAATTGTGAAGAAAGCTGTAGCCAGGATGGCTACGCTCACGTGAATAACTAGCCAGTAGTCCTGAAGAGCTGGAACAAGTGATTCAACCTGAACATAGAACAGTGTGTTAGCTGATCCAATGATTAGAACTAGGAAACCAACAACAAATGGGGCGATGAACTTTAGGTCTCTGAAGAAGAGAACCAGCAGGAAGATTGCTGAGACTACGAATGCTCCGGAGATAGAGAACTCATACATGTTTGCCCATGGCACTCTGTTAGCTGCAATACCTCTAGTTAAGACACCAACACCGTTAGCAAGAACACCGATACTCATTAGAGCTAGACCGATTGTGTCTAGACGATTAGCGAATGCATCTCTCTTGCCCTTGCCACCAGCTCTTTTAGTTAGAGCCCATGCTAAAACGATGAATGAGAAGGCATAGAAAGTTAGTGCTACTAGAACGATGATTCTCGAAATGGTAGCGAGCTCTGGGTTTAGTGCAATTTCTGGGGTCATTTACTCTTCTTCTTTAGTGACTTGGCAACATCTTTCACTAGCTTGTCTAGTGCTTTATCTTTTGACTTGGTTAGTGCTCCAACTTCAACACTGTCCTTAGAAACCTTCACCCAAACTCTTCTTCGAGGAATGATGAGCATTAAGACTAAACCAAACAAAGTTGTTAGAGCGAAGATAAGTACCCATAGATCTAGTGGGTTATAGGTGATGTCGATAGAAGCGAATCTTCTAAGGTTCTTGAACTCAACAGTTCCTAGATCATTAGGTAGCTCGACTGTTTCGCCGTAGGTAAGTTGCAGAGCCTTAGTTCCACTCTTACCTCCAGCTACCTGCTTCATTGAGTGTGTGTCTAGCTTGTATGCATTTACTGCCATTCCGCTATCTAGACCAAGATCTCCAACATAGACGTTCATGGTCATTAGAGGGTTCAAAGGGAATGGGTGGTTAGAGGTCAGGGCACCTGACTCTAGTTCAGCAGCTGTTGGATAGAAGAAAGCAAGCATGGCGAACTGATCAGGGTTAGCATCAGGAACCTTAATAGCTCCAAGAGAAGTTAGGTTTCCATCTTGAGGTAGAAAAACAACAGGACCGCTGAATGAAACAACCCCGTCTTTATCTCTAACAACAATCTCAGGAGCATAACCGTTACCAGTGATGTAGACCTTAGATCCCCCAACAGCTAGAGGTTCATTAACTCTGATTGATCCTTTTGCTTCGGGGCTAGTTGGCGAATCTTTAGTTGTGACAGTTGCCTTGAAATCCATTGGCTTGCCGTAGTTGTTTGGGTTCTTGAAATCATAGGTGGTCTTGAATGATTCCAGTCTCAAACTAAATGGTTCTAGGTTGTTCTTATCAAAGAGAAGTCCTGGTGAGAAGTAGTCGAAAGAAGCTTCGTTATTTACAAAGGTTTCGCCTTCAACTAAAACTCTCTGACCTGAGTAAGACAAACCTCCACCTAAACCAACTGCAATTAGAACTCCAATAAGAGAAAGGTGGAAGAACAGGTTTCCTGTTTCGCGAAGGTAACCCTTCTCTGCTCTTAGTTCGTTCTTAGTTGAAACGACTTTGAACTTTCTCTTCTTCAGATACTCAATCGCCTTTTCAAGATTCTTCTCACCTGCATCTAACTTCTTATAGGAAGGAAGTCTTGAAAGATTGGTTGGTGCTGCAGGTGGATCAGATCTAAGAGCCTTGTAGTGAACTCCAACTCTAGGAATGACACAGCCAATCAAAGAGATAAACAAAAGAATGTAAATAGCTGAGAACCAGGTTGATGAGTAAACATCAAACAGTTGGAAGTTATCTAGCCATACAGCTAAATCTGGGTTGTTCTTGAAGTAGAGAACAACACCGTTAGGGTCAGCACTTCTCTGCGGAAAGACTGATCCTGGCACAGAGGCAATAGCTAAGAAGAGAAGTAAGAACAAAGCAATACGCATGCTTGTTAGCTGACGCCATAACCACCTAAGCCATGACTTGAAAGATAGATCAGGAGCTTCAATAGGTTCGCTGTATTCCTTTCGAACTACATATTTAGATTGCCGGGATGAAGACACCACTCACCTCCGAGATGTAGTCGATAACGACCTGCCATAGGCCTGTTAGAAGCAGAAGTCCTAGAACAATGAGCAGAACACCGCCTGTGATGTTGAAAGCTCTAATGTTCTTCTTCACAAAACCAATTGACTTGGTAGCCCAGCTGAATCCAGCTGCAGCTAGAACAAAAGGTAGGCCTAGTCCAATTGAATAAACAGCAGCCAGGAAGGCTCCTCTGCCCACAGAACCAGTGTCAAAGGCAAGGTTTAGAACAGCACCTAGAGTCGGGCCAATACAAGGGGTCCAACCAAGTCCAAAGACAATACCTAGTAGTGGTGCTCCAACTAAACCAGCACTTGGCTTGATGTTTAGCCTTGATGTTCTTTGAGCAAAATCAAATCCACCAATAAGAACAATTCCTAGAAGTAGAACTAGAACACCTGATCCTCTTTGCAACCAGTTCTTTACCTCTCCAGAGAAGACTGAACCTAACCCACCAAAGCCTGCACCTAAAGCAACAAACACAGAACTGAATCCTGCGACAAACAAAAGAGATCCAACAACCATTCTTGATTTGGTGTTAGCAGACCCCGAAACTATTCCTAGGTAGGCAGGAAGCAGAGGTAGAACGCAAGGACTAAAGAATGAAACCAAGCCAGCAAGCAGAGCTATGGGTGCTGCCACCCATAAAGGTCCTGTTGTTATCGCTTCAAAATTCAATCTGCTGTACTTTCTTTGATAACAGATTTGATTAGTGCCTTTAGTGTTGACTTCTTAGCGATACCAAGAACTCGCGCAGCAGGTCTTCCTTCTCTGTCAATAACTAAAGTTGTTGGAACTGCTGAAGGACTAACTACTCCTGTGAAGGCTAGAACAACATCACCTGTGTTTGCATCCATGATGCTTGGGAAGTTGATTTTGAATTTTCTCTTGAAAGCATTTGCTGTGTCAGCAGAATCTCTTACGTTCACTCCAACAAACTGAACTTGCCCTTCGAACTCATTTGCAAGCTCTACTAGATCTGGAGTTTCAACTCGACAAGCAACACATGCTGCGTACCAGAAGTTAATGACAGTAATAACACCATTAAGGTTTTCAGAACCTAACGGCAAACCATCATTAGCAATGCCGCTCCAAGAAACTGCTTCTGCTCTATTTGCTGGTTTGATTTCAGTAACTGTTCCATCACCAGATTGGTAGGTGTTGTTCATGGAAGGTGTCTCTGTGCAGGCGGTTAGAGAAGCCAGGGCAAGGGAAAGAGCAGCTATTGCTAATACTGTTCTTCTCACACTGCACCCTTATCTATAGAAGCAAGGTTAGAAGCTGGATCTAGATAGCCAACCTCAACTAGCTTGCCGTCCTGTATTTCAAAAGTTGTGATGCTAGATAAAGCACATCGTCTTTTTCTAGGGTCGTGCATTAGCTTCTTACCGTTACTACTTAGGTGCATAACCCAGATAGGCAACTGGTGAGTTACTAAAACAACATCACCGTCTAATACTGACTCAGAGGCCTGAATGATTGCTGAATGCATTCGGGCAATGATCTCTTTGAAAGACTCTCCCCAGGCTGGCTTAGCTGGGTTTCTGAAGTGCCACCACCACTGGGGCTTAGTAGCAATAGCTTTGACGCTTAGCTTTCTACCTTCAAATACGTTGTATGGCTCAATCAGTTGCTCATTGGTTTTAGCATCAACCCCGAACAGCTCTTCAATAGGTTTAGCTGACTCTTGAGCTCTAACTAAAGGAGAGGTGTAGATGGCGGAAACCTTGATGCCCATGGCCTTTAGTTGTTCTGCTGCCTCTTTAGCCATTAGATGGCCTGTTTCTGAGAGGTGGAAGTTAGGAAGCCTGCCGTATAGGACACCAGAAGGGTTATGAACCTCTCCATGGCGAACTAGATGGATACGTTTTGCGGGCATGGCATCAAGTCTATCGCCCGCTAAACTTGGGGTTTAGGCATCAAGAACAAGGGACAAATAAATCATGCGCGAACGCATTCTGGTCAAAGATTTAGCACAAAGTGAAGATGGCCCAGTAGTCATCGGTGGCTGGGTCGAGACTCTCCGAGACCAAAAGAGAATCCAGTTCATCGTCCTTAGAGACGAGACCGGATCTGTTCAGGTCACCTACCCAAGACGTGAAGAAGTAGATGCCCTAGCCGATACTGTTTCAACCCTTACCTCAGGAAGCTTCGTTTGGGTAACCGGACGTCTAGTTCACGATGAAAGAGTGAAACTGGGCGGCATTGAGATTCAGCTTGATGGCCTAGAGGTTGTTACCTCGGCTGACCCTGAAACCCCTATTGCTGAAGATTCAGGTATTGATAAGCGTTTGGACTGGAGATTCATTGATCTTCGTCGTCCAGAGATGAACCTAGTGTTCAGAGTTCAGACCACTATTGAACATGCCTGGAGAACCTACTGGGTAAACAATGGCTTTATTGAGATTCACTCTCCTAAGTTGATGAGCTCTCCTTCTGAGTCACATGCAGAGCTATTCAAGATGGAATACTTCGAGACTGTTGCCTACCTTGCTCAATCTCCTCAGTTCTATAAGCAGATGGCGATGATGGCAGGATTCGGTCGAATCTTTGAGATTGGCCCTGTGTTTAGAGCAGACCCTTCTTTCACCTCTCGTCACGCAACAGAGTTCACCTCTGTTGACATGGAAGTTTCATACATTGAATCTCACGAGGACATCATGAAGATTCAAGAAGACCTAATGGTTGCTGCCATCACTGCTGTTAAAGAACAGCACGGTGAAGAAATCAAGAGACTGTTTGATATTGATGTTGTTATCCCAACAACACCTTTCCCACGTATTCCTCTAGCTGAAGCAATTGACATCGTTGCTAAGCGTGGTCACGAGATTACTCGTGGCGGAGACATGGACCCTGAAGGTGAAAGACAGATTGCAGCTCACGTAGCTGAAACTTATAACCACGAGTTTGTTTTCCTAACTGACTATCCATCATCTGTTCGCCCGTTCTATCACATGCGCCACGCTGACAACCAGAACCTAACTAACAGCTACGACCTAATCTGGCGTGGAACTGAGATCACCACAGGTGCTCAACGTGAACACAGACTAGAAGTTCTTATTGAGCAGGCTAAGTCAAAGGGTCTAGACCCAGCAGGTCTCCAGTCATACATGGACTTCTTCAAGTACGGTGCTCCATCACACGGTGGATTCGGTATGGGTCTTCTGAGAGTTGTAATGCTTCTTCTTCACGAAACTAACATTCGTGAAGTTGGTTACCTATTCCGTGGACCTAACCGCCTAGAACCGTAGACAATGTTCGAACGTTCTTCTCAAATACAAGGCGTAAATGCCTCGTATACAGAAGCACAGCAAGAACAATACAAAGCCCAGCACGAAGCAATAGCCAAAGCTATTGCTGATCAAAAGCGCAAGGGTGCTCAGTTTGATGATGTTGATGTTCAGAAGCTAATTGCTGATCACTATGCATTCGTTAAGCAGTTCTGGACACCAAACAAACAGGCCTATAAATCTCTAGCTCTTTCATATGTACTAGACCCAGAATTCGAAGCAACCTATGAGGCGTTCGAGCCGGGCCTAGCAGCATATCTAAAGAGAGCTATTGAGATTTGGGCTGATGAGTACTTGTCGTAATTCCGGCTTCGAAGAAGTTTTAACCCTCGTGTTTTGACCAATCTAAAACTTGAAGGCTTGGCACTCGTTTAAAGTGTTTTACGTTACCCGTTATAAGAACTGCTCCTTGAGACAAG
>JBIILH010000056.1:0-7113 GCA_044232765.1 Rhodoluna sp.
GCATGAGAGAACTCAAGAGCAGTAAGGATCCCAGTTGCATAGAAGATAGCTTCTTGCTGAGTTAGTTTTCTTTGACGAAGAATGTCTCTAAGAACTTCACCGGTAACAAGTTCCATAACAATATATGGAAGATGTCTCTCAACACCATATTCATCAAGAGTTACTTCATCGCCAGCATCGTAGACACGAACGATAGTTGGGTGAGCCATACGAGCAGATGCTTGAGCTTCCTGACGGAAACGAATTTCAAAACTTGAGTCAGCAGCTAGATCAGATTTCAGAAGCTTGATAGCGACAGTTCTGCCAAGACGAGTGTCAATACCTGCGTGAACCTCAGCCATGCCACCGCGGCCAATAAGTTCGCCTAGCTCATAACGGCCAGCGATGATGCGCTTACTCTCGCTCATTCATCGCTCCAATCTGTATTTGACAACTCTTCAAGTTTATCTTCGCTTTGGGAAAGCAAACTTAGACTTCCCTGCTAGTTAATTACCGTGTTCGGGTCTACTTCTTGTTGGTAGTAGTACACCAAGATAGTGCTTCCCACTTCAAGAGACCCTAGAGGAGAGATCTCATAGACCTGAGAGATACGAGTATCTTCAGCCGGAACAGTGTCTCCAGCTATTGGTTCAACAATCAGACCTAGATCACTTAGCTTTGGAACAACTAGAGAGACATCCAAACCTTCATATTCACTCAGTAGAACCACAACCTTCTCTTCAGTTTTCGTAGGAGTAGGTGTCGGCGTTGGGGTCTCTGTCTTTGTAGGTGTTGGTGTTGGGGTAGGCTCCACAGGTTTAGGAGCAACAAGACCAGCCCAAACGATAACTGCAATGGTGCTCAATAGAACCAAGATGAGAACCACCCAAGGCCAGATAGCAGGAACTGTGACAGTTGGCTTAGTGTCTGTGTTGATAACAGTTGTTTCATCACTAACGGGTTCAACACCTGTTGGAATAACAGTGTTGATTGCAACATGGGCAGGAGTATCAGCAAGAAGTGCTTCTGCTCTAGCAGCTAGTTCAAGAGCAGATCTAGGTCTCTGATCTGGCTTCTTAGCCAAGCAATCCATAACCAGTCTTACTAATTTTGGATCAGTTCCTTCAGGCAGTGCTGGTGGAATGTCATTGATCTGAGCCATGGCTATAGCCATTTGAGTGTCACCCTTGAATGGTCTTCTGCCAGCCAATGCCTCGTAAGCCACAATTCCAAGAGAGTAGATGTCTCCTGCTGCTGTTGCAGGTTTACCAGTTGCTTGTTCAGGAGCAAGGTACTGAACGGTTCCCATGACCTGACCTGTTTGAGTGAGTGAAACTTGGTTAGCAACTCGGGCAATACCAAAGTCAGTAATCTTCACATGACCGGAAGGTGTGATTAGTAGATTTCCAGGTTTCACATCTCTATGAACTAAGCCTTCACGGTGAGCAGCATCTAAAGCCAAAGCTGTTTGAGCAATTATTGAAATCACTTGTTTAGCAGGGAGAGTCTTTTCTCTTTCAAGAATTGAAGAGAGTGCTTCGCCTGGAACTAATTCCATAACTAGGAAAGCACTACCTTCATCTTCACCATAGTCATAGACATTGGCGATGCCATCATGGTTAATCATCGCTGCATGTTTAGCTTCGGTTCTAAAGCGATCAACAAAGTCAGGATCACCCATGTATTGCTGTTTCAAGATCTTGATTGCTACTTGACGAAGAATTGTTTCATCTTGTGCTTGCCAAACTTCACCCATACCGCCCGTGGCAATACGTTTGATTAGTCGGTATCGATTGCCGTATAGCTTTCCTTCTTCTGGCTTCACTTTGCTAACACCGCCTCCATTACTTTCTTAGCAATAGGTGCCGCTAAAGTATTTCCTCTACCCGACTGCCCCATACCGCCCCCATCTTCAATAACAACTGCTACAGCTACCTGCGGATTATCTGCAGGAGCAAATCCTGTGAACCAAAGAGTGTAAGGATCACCAACACCATTCTCTGCTGTTCCAGTTTTACCAGCAACTTTAATTCCAGGAATCCTTGCATTAGAACTCACGCCAGATGAAACAGCTGCAATCATCATTGTCTTTAGTCGTTCAGCAGTGCTAGTAGTTATTGAACGACCGAACTCAGAAGGTTTACCTTCTTCTAAAACAGTGAGGTTAGATGTGAAAATCTGCTCAACCAGATAAGGCTTCATTTCAATACCGGAATTAGCAATTGCAGCAGACACCATTGCCATCTGAAGTGGACTAACTCGAACATCAAATTGTCCGAACGCAGTTAGACCAGTCTGAGCATCATCCATGTCTTTCGGGTAGCTACTTGGAGTTGACTTCAATGGAATAGCGAACGCTTCTCCAAAACCAAACGCTTCAGCCTGTCTAGCAATTGCATCTTGTCCCAAAGCAATTCCCAACTGAGCAAATGGAACGTTGCAGGAAAGCTTTAGCGCAGTTGCAATAGAAACTGTCTTTGCTCCACCACACTTACCTTCGCCAGAGTTGGTAATTGCTGTTGTGGTTCCAGGAAGAATGTAACTCTTTGGGTTAGGCAGCGTGCTTGATGGATCGTATTTACCTGATTCAAAAGCAGCGGCAGCAACAATCAACTTGAACACAGACCCAGGAGCATATAGATCTCCACCGATAGCTCGGTTGATTAGAGGAGCATTCTTATTAGTCAGCAGGGCTGTGTAGTTTGCCGAAGCATCACTTGTGTTGTGTGTGGAAAGTAGGTTGGCATCAAAGCCCGACTTAGAAACAAGAGCAAGGATTCGCCCTGTTGCTGGCTCTATGGCAACAACAGCACCCTTCATCTTGCCTAGGGCTTTCCAAGCAGCTAGTTGAACATCTTCATCGATGGTCAGTTCAACTGATGCCCCAGATACAGGGTTACCAGAGAGAAGTGCGTTTAGTTGTTCAAAGAATGCAGCTGAGTTATCGCCACGAAGAGAGCTATCTAAGACATTCTCTAGCCCAGTTCTACCTTGGAATAAGGAGTAGTAGCCAGTAATAGCGCTGTATTGCTCACCTGTGTATTGGCGAAGATACTTATAGGCGTTTGAAGTCTTTATGGATTCAGCAATCGGTTTATTGTTTACGAGAATCGCCCCACGCTGAGTTTTGTAACCGTCATAAACAGCTCGTTGATTACGTGAATCATTGTTTAGCCCATCAGCGTTTACTACCTGCATTGCACTGGCTGCCACAAATAAGGACATGAACATCAAGAGAATCAAGTTAGCTACACGTCTAATCTCCGGTGTCATTCGCTCACCGTCCCTGGCTTAGGCAGAGTATCAGAGAGCCTTAAGAGCAAAGCAATGATGATCCAGTTAGCTACCAGCGAAGATCCACCTGCTGCTAGCAGCGGTGTTGTTAGACCAGTTAGTGGAACAACTCTTAGGACTCCACCAATAACGATGAAGCACTGCAATGCAATTACGAAACCTAAACCAACTGCAAGCAACTTACTGAAATCATCTGCATGAGTATTTGCAATTCGCAGAGCTCTTGCAACTAGAACCATGTAGAGAGAAAGCAAAGCGAACAATCCAGCAAGACCTAGCTCTTCACCAATGGCTGAGATGATGAAGTCGCTCTCTGCAAGTGGAACGATAGTTGGTAGTCCTCCACCAAGACCTGTTCCAAATATTCCACCATGAGCCAAACCAAACATTGATTGAACTAATTGGTATGAACCACCAACAGCTTCATAGTTAGCTTCACTTAGTGGATCTAACCAAGCTGCAATCCTGTTACCAACATAAGACATCAGACGAGATGCAATCAATGCACCAGCAACGAACATGACAAGTCCAACTAGAACATAGAACGTTCTGCCGGTTGCAACATATAGAAGCACAAGGAACAATCCGAAATACAAAAGAGAAGTTCCAAGATCTCTTTGTAGAACTAGAACACCTAGGCTTGCTAACCAGATGAAAACAATTGGTCCAAGTTCTCTTGCAGGTGGAATACGAATACCAAGAACTTTTCTACCAACAACAGCTAGTGCTTCACGTCTTGAAGTTAGATAACCAGCAAAGAAAACAATGAATGCAATCTTTGCCAGCTCTCCCGGTTGAAAACTTATAGGACCTAAACGAACAGATAGAAATGCTCCGCTCGTGCTAACACCAATACCAGGCAGTAATGGCAGAACTAAAAGCAGAACACCTAAAGCCATTGCTGAGTAAATGTATTTCCTAAAAGACAAATGAGACTTCAATAACCAAAGCACCGCTGCTGCAATCAACATCGCGATAACAGTCCAGACAACCTGTCTTTCACCTACTGTTACGTCTGTCGCATCAGCTGACTTAGATAAGTCCAAGCGATAGATCATCGCAATACCCAGTGAGTTAAGAATGAATCCAATCGGCAGAAGAACTGGGTCAGCGTCGCTAGCTCTGAATCTAAGGATTATGTGAAAGGCGATTGCAGCAACAACGGGTAAAGACCATATGAACCATCCATCTGGTCTCAGAATCTGAATGGTTGCTAACTGCACTTGAGAAATTTCAAAAGCAAATAAGCCAAAACCAAAAAGCAACATCAGTAATTCGAGGTTGCGCTTTTTTGGCATTATCTTGAGTAAGGAAATCCCTCTAGCCATCTTTAGAACTCTCAAGGATTTGGCTTAGCTTGGCTTCCGCATCTTCAAGGCTTTCAGCTGAGATGCTCTTCAAGATAAGTTCTTGCTGGAATTCAGGCAGGTCTACTACCTTCAAATCTGATTCTTTATATAAAGAGGAGAAGCCAATCCCGCCAAAGCTCTCTTTGATGCCCTGGAAGATAGCGACATTACCGTCCTGAACACCTAGGTAGTAGCGGGTCTGAATGTATGAGTAGATGCCCCATAGTGAGCCACCTGTGACGATAGCTAGAGCCAGCATTAGGGCTAGCCCTCGCTTCTTCCAGGATCTAACCTTGCCATCGAACTCACCAATGGCTCTTTCAAGAGCTGGGTCATTGACTGAATAGAAGGTCTCTTTACGACCGACGTCTCTAAATGCATCAAGCCAAGCCTTAGGGCTGAACATCTCAAGGATGCGTCCAGCACTGTTCTGTTTGATTACAACCTCATTAGCAGCAGAACCCAACCAAGTGGTTGGTTGCTGATACTCACCAAGTTCTGATTCATCATGAACTTCGAGAAGTAATACGGTGACGTTATCTGGAGCACCATACTCTTTAGTCTCATCAATCAGAAGTTCAACAGCTTCATCAAGATTAGAAATCTTCATGTTCTCTTCAATTAGATAAGAAGGAACAAATCCACATAGACCATCAGAGCAAAGCAACAACCTGTCTCCAGGTTTCACTTCTAGCTGATGAATATCAAATTCTGGTTCTTCTGATGTGTCACCAAGAACTCTAAGAATTACATTTCTTCTTGGATGAACAAGAGCTTCTTCTTCAGTAAGTCTTCCTGAATCAATTAGTTGCTGAACAAAAGTGTGATCTTTTGTAATTTGTGTCATCTCGCCATCACGCAAGAGGTAGACACGAGAGTCACCAATGTGTGCAATGTTTGCAATGTTGTCAGTGAAGATAACTGCATCCATGGTGGTACCCATACCAGCTAGATATCCAAACTTGCTTACGGTTTCAGAAAGATTCTTGTTTGCTTCTCGCATTGAATCAAGAAGAGCACTGATGGCCTGATCGCCATCTTCATAAACATCATCGACTTTAGCTACGTGCTGAGTAGCAAGTGCTGAAGCGATATCACCACCAGCATGTCCACCCATCCCGTCAGCAACAATATAGAGATTTACACCTGCGTAACCACTGTCTTGGTTACTAGCGCGAACCTTACCTTTGTCACTTCTAGATGAGCTAACAATCCTGCTGGTCATTATTAGCCTCTTAGCTCAAAGATTGTTTTACCAATACGAATTTGCATTTCCTGCTTGATTGAAACAGGTGCACCAATTCTTGCCCCATCAACGTAAGTTCCGTTAGTTGAATTCAAATCTTGAAGCAGCCAGCCTTCATCAGTCTTCTGGAGACGAGCATGCTGTGAAGATGCGTAGTCATCTTCGATAACGAATTCATTATTAGGCGCTCTACCTATTCGAATTTCTCTACGATCGAGAACCATCTCAAGACCTTGTAATGGTCCGTCGATAACTACAAGAGTTTGTGGAGTTTCACTAATTGCAGAAACGATGGTTGCTGATCCTGGTGCTGTTGAGAAATTACCAACACTAGTTAATCCTGTTGTTGGTGAAGAAACAGAAGTAGGCAAATTCTTTTCAACTACTTTAGATAAAACTCTTTCACTAAAAAGGTCTGCTCTAATGATTGAAATAATGCTCAGCACAAACAACCACAGAATTACAAGAAATCCTGCGCGAACAATAAAGAGAGCTAATTCACTCATGCTGACTCTCCTTGGTTCTTAGCAATAACTCGAAATACAAATTCTGTTCTTCCAGCTTTTATAACTGTGTCAGCACCGATGTCTTGTAATTTCACATCTCTACCAGCAACGCTGGTGCCATTAGTGGAACCTAGATCTTCAACAGTTGCACTTGACCCATCCCAGTTAATAGCAAAGTGAGTTCTTGATAGACCTGAGTCATTGACCTGAATGTCAGCCACTGCATCTCTACCAATAGTTGTCTGTGCTTTAGCAAGAAGGTATCTCTTGCCAGCAATGTCTATTGCTGGAACCCAGGTTACGTTTGCAACCTGAGCAGCTTTACTGCCACTGGCAGCTACCTGAATCTGGCCTACTGCAAGAGAAGAGGAAGGAGATAAAGAGATGTTCAAGGCAGCGGTTAGCTGGTAGCGCTGTCTTTTTACGTGAGAAGTCACCTGTCTTGTGATTTCAGGGATTAGGTGATCTCCCATGGAATTCAAGCGAAATAGGTCCTGTTGGGATAGGGAAACCTTGAATTCATTAGGAGCGAGGATGCGGTCCTTGCCGATTACGGCAGCGCTGACATCCATCTTGGCCTTGATAGCAGCACTGATTTCGACTGGCTGCAGCTGTGATTTGAATGCTTTAGAGAAAGCACCATTTACCAATGACTCAAGGCGACGTTCAAAGTTCTCTACAAAGCCCAAAACTTTTCCTTACTCGCTGTATGACAAGTTTAAGGTCACAGCCCAAATAA
>JBIILH010000007.1:0-21211 GCA_044232765.1 Rhodoluna sp.
CCTCATCTGAGGTACTACCAAGGGGTAAGCCAGTCACATAAGCCATTCTGCCTTAAACTAGAGGCATGTGTGGAATCGTCGGCTATGTGGGACCTAAGTCAACCGTTGATGTCCTCCTAGGCGGGCTGAAGCGCCTTGAATACCGCGGCTATGACAGTGCTGGTGTTTCAGTTATCAATGAGGCAGGAGTTCTAGAAACTCGTAAGAAGGCTGGCAAGCTCGGCATTCTGGTTGAAGACATCAAAGAGCACCCGCTAGGCCAAGCACACATCGGTATCGGCCATACCCGTTGGGCAACCCATGGAGCTCCAACAGATGGCAATGCTCACCCTCACCTAGGTGGAGCAAGCCACAAACTAAGCCTGATCCATAATGGAATTATTGAAAACTTTGCTGAACTCAAGGCTGAGCTATTAGCTCAAGGGACAGTCTTCTCTAGTGAGACTGATTCAGAGGTAGCAGCCCATTTAGTGGCAACAGAATATGCCCACTCAGGCAATTTCCTTGAAAGCTTTAGAACTGTAGTCAAAAGACTTCATGGAGCTTTTACTATTTTGGTGATCCACCAGGATGAGCCAGGGGTAGTCCTAGCCGCAAGAAGAAATGCTCCTCTAGTTATTGGTTTGGGCGATGGTGAGAACTTCCTTGGTAGCGATGTTGCAGCTTTTGTTGAACACACTAAGCGTGCAATTGCCGTTGGCCAGGATGAAATTGTAATTCTCAAAGCAGATAGCGTCTCAATAGAAAACTTTGATGGTCAGAAAGTTGCCGAAGAAGAGTTCACTGTTGACTGGGATGCAAGTGCAGCTAGCAAGGGTGGTTGGTCTTCATTCATGGCTAAAGAGATTGCGGATCAGCCTCAGGCTGTCGGCGATACTTTGATGGCTCGTCTATCAAGCGATGGAGTTGTAAAGCTTAGAGAACTAGATTCACTTTCAGAACTTATTCAAAACATCGACCGCATCATCATGGTTGCTTGTGGAACAGCTGCTTATGCATCAGAGATTGGTAAGTATGCAATTGAAAGCTGGGCCAAGATACCTGTAAGCGTTGAGCTATCTCATGAGTTTAGATATCGTCAACCAATTCTTACTAAGAACACTTTGGTTGTTGCTGTTAGCCAGTCTGGTGAAACTATGGACACTCTAATGGCTACTCGTTATGCCAAAGAGGCTGGTGCAAGTGTTCTCTCTATTTGTAATACCCAAGGAGCAACTCTTGCTCGTGAAGCAGATGCAGTTCTTTACACTCACGCAGGTCCTGAAGTAGCTGTTGCTTCAACCAAAGCCTTCACAGCACAGATTACAGCCATCTATCTACTTGGTCTTCACCTAGCAACAGCTAGAGGTGCTCACTCAAATAGTGAACTTGAAATTATCGGTCGTGAACTACTAAAGGTTCCAGGAGATATCTCAGATGTTCTTGCCGATATGGATCAAACACGTACCCTTGCCAAGAAGTTCAAGGATGCTAGTTCAGTGCTCTTCCTAGGTAGACACGTAGGATTCCCTATTGCTCTTGAAGGTGCGCTAAAGCTCAAGGAGCTTGCCTACATTCACTCTGAAGGGTTTGCAGCTGGTGAACTAAAGCATGGCCCTATTGCTCTTATTGAAGAAGGCCAGCCAGTAATTGTTATTGTTCCTAGCCCGAGTGACCCTGATGCACTTCACGCCAAGATAGTTAGCAACATCCAAGAGGTAAGAGCTCGTGGTGCTCATGTTATTGCGATTGCTGAAGCAGGTGATCTTGAGGTGGCTAAGTATGCGGTTGAAGTGATTAGCATTCCAGCTACCCATAAGATGCTTGCTCCAATCTTGAATGTAATCCCACTACAGATATTCGCTATGGAGTTGGCAGCAGCTAAGGGCCTGGATGTGGACCAGCCTAGAAACCTTGCCAAGTCGGTAACAGTCGAGTAATCATGATTGTGGGAATAGGTGTTGACCTGGTTGATTTGAATCGTTTCGAATCTAAACTCAAGGAAACTCCTGCCTTGATTGAAAGAATCTTTACTCCAACTGAACGTGAAAGATCATTTCAATCACTAGCTGGCGTATGGGCTTCTAAAGAAGCAGTAATCAAAGCACTAGGTAATCCAGTTGGTCTTAGTTGGCAAGATGTCACGGTTGCTAAAGACTCTCTTGGTAAACCTCATTTAGAAGTAACTGGTGCTACCAAGGAACGCTCTCAAGAAATGGGAATTGCTTCTTGGCATCTTTCAATCACACACGATGGTGGCATGGCTTGTGCTTTTGTTATCGCGGAAGGAAACTAACCCATGCGTAAACTCACCATTGATCTAAACAACGTAGCTCATAACTTGGACACGATGAGGAAGTTAGTTAACTCATCAGGCAAGCAAGTAAAAGTCATGGGTGTAGTGAAAGCTGATGCTTACGGGCATGGCATGCTTCAAGTTGCTAGAAAGATTGAAGTCGAGGGCGTTGACTACATTGGAGTTGCCGATCTAGCTGAAGCACAAACACTTCGCTCAGCTGGAATAAAGACTCCAATTCTTGCTTGGCTACATGATCCTCAAGATGATTTTGCATCAGCAATCAAACATGAGATTGATGTTGCTGTTTCTTCCCAAGAGCAGTTACTGCGAGTGAAGAAGGCAGCAACATCAGCTGGAACTCCTGCGCAGATTCATATCAAGGTTGATACCGGTCTTAGTCGTAATGGTGTCACTTTCGATGAACTCGAAGATTTACTTATTGAAACTAAAGCTGCTGTTGCTGAAGGCTTAGTTCAAACAATAGGAATCTTTAGCCACCTTTCTTCAACCGGTGTGAAAGAAGATCTTGCTCAGATTGAAAGATTTGAATTAGCTCTTGCGATGGCAGCAAAGCTAGGTGTTGAGTTTGAACTTAGACACCTAACCGCAAGCGATGGAACTCTTAGTTACCCTCAGGCTCACTACGACATGATCAGAGCAGGAATTGCTCTTTATGGGCTATCACCTTTTAGCGATAACCGAGCAGCAGAGTTTGGATTGAAGCCAGTTATGACTGCCGAGGCAACTGTTGTTCAAACTAAGCGAGTTCAAGCAGGAGAGGGTGTCTCTTACGGATACCTCTACAGAACGCCTAAGGAAACTACCCTTGCTCTAGTACCAGTTGGTTATGCGGAGGGGTTACCTCGTAATGCTTCTGGAAAAGCAGAGGTTTGCATAAACAATAAGTTCTATAAGATTCTTTCTCGCATCGCAATGGACCAGTTTGTAGTTGATGTTGGTGATGCTTCAGTTTCTCCTGGCGACCGAGTGGTTATCTTCGGTAATGACGGGCCATCAGCTGATGATCTAGCAAGCGCTGCAGACACCATCAACTATGAGATTGTTACCCGCATTGGTTCTAGATTCAACAGAGAATTTATCGGCTAGAGAATTGACTGACCAACACCCAATCTTTGAGCAAGTCATCGCAACAAGCGAAGACATGCACTTACTTGGCGTGAAGATTTCTAAAGTTCTAAGAGCTGGAGACCTAGCAATACTTATTGGTCCTTTAGGAGCAGGAAAGACTACTTTCACTAGAGGTGTTGGTGAAGGTCTAAAAGTTGAAGGCAATGTTTCTTCTCCTACTTTTGTTGTTGCTAGAACCCATAAGCGTGAAGGCAAAGCTCCTTTTGTCCATGTTGATGCATACCGGCTAGGTTCAGCTGCTGAACTAGATGATCTGGATATTCCTTTTGCTAGCTCAATAGTTTTTGTTGAGTGGGGTAAAGGCCTAACTAACGACATCTCAGAGAACTGGCTAGAAGTTGAAATAGGTCGAGACACCACCGGTGCAACAGAAGACCGTCAGGTCAGGATAACTGGCTTTGGAGATAGATGGGCAGGTGTTTCAATCTAATGAAAACCTCTGCTGCCTCTACCCGTATAGCTGACTACTCTCTTGCAATAGACACTTCTGCTGGCACTACCGTAGCGGTACTAAGCATGGGGACAGTGATTGCTGAGGTTAACTACCTGGAGCCAATGACCCACTCTGAACGCATTGGATCAGCAATAGAGAAGGTGCTAGCTGACTCAGGTATCCAAGCCAATCAGATCTCTACTGTTGTTGCAGGTGTAGGGCCTGGTCCATTCACAGGCCTAAGAGTTGGCCTTGCTGCAGCTAGATACTTTGCAATTGGAGCACAGGCTGAGTTAGTTGGTGTTTGCTCACTGGATTCAATTGCCTTGGATTTCTATATCGGAAATCCAAGTGCTGGCAATCTATTGGTTACTACCGATGCTAGAAGAAAAGAAGTTTTCTGGGCTACCTACTCAGGCGTTATAGAAGGTGTGCCAGTTAGAACACATGGACCTTCGGTCAACAAACTTGAAGACATCGCTGGATTGATAGATGTTAGTAGTCATGCAACCACTGAGTTAGGTGTGAGAGCTGGAGCTCTTGGTCAGATTGCTTTTGCTCAAGAACTTGCAGGAGTTACAAACCGCAAAGACATCACTCCTATTTACCTTCGTGAGCCAGATGCAGTTCCTAGTAAGGGTAAGAAGGTGAGTGGCTAATGGCGATAGAGATTAGACAGGCCACAGTGCTAGATCTTCCTGAGATTATGAAATTAGAAACCGCTAGCTTTGCTAATGATGCATGGCCGGAAGAAACTTTCAAATCTGAATTAGCAGCTAAGCACACCTATTACATTCTTGCCCTTGAAGACAATCTAGTTGTCGGCTACGCGGGGCTGAGTAAATTACCTGGCAGTGATCAGGCTGATATTCAAACGATTGCGGTTAGAGAAGATAAGCGTGGCCTTGGGATCGGCAAGAAGTTGATGGATACGTTGACTCTGCAAGCAACTGAATTAGGTGCAAAGGAAATCTTCTTAGAGGTAAGAGCCGATAACTCAATAGCTCAGAAGCTATATAAGTTGTTTGGATTTAAACAGATTGGCACACGTAAGAAGTATTACCAGCCAGATGGTGTTGATGCTTTCATCATGAAGACAGACATGAGGCTAAAGACCAACAAAGAACCAGTTGTCTTAGGTATTGAAACATCCTGTGATGAAACTGGAGTTGGAATTGTTAGAGGAAACCAGTTACTAGCTAACATCATCTCTTCCAGCATGGACAAGCATGCAATATTTGGTGGAGTTGTTCCGGAGATTGCGGCTAGAGCTCACCTTGAAGCACTAACACCTGTTTTGGATGAAGCTCTAGAAAAAGCAAACCTAACCCTTGATGACATTGATGCCATTGCTGTGACCAATGGTCCAGGACTAGCTGGAGCACTAATGGTTGGAGTTGGAGCTGCTAAAGCTCTTGCTGTTGCAACCGGTAAACCTATCTATGCTGTGAATCACCTTGTTGGTCACGTTGGAGCAGACATTCTAGATAGAGGTGAATTGAAGACTCCAACGATTGCTCTATTGGTCTCTGGAGGTCATACCTCTCTATTGCTAGTGCGAGATCTACTCAACGATGTCGAACTACTTGGTGAAACTATTGATGATGCTGCTGGTGAAGCCTTCGATAAGGTTGCACGAGTTCTAAGCCTCAGCTACCCAGGTGGACCTGAAATAGATCGAGTGGCTAAAGATGGAAATCCAAACGCCATTAGGTTCCCCAGAGGACTAACTCTGCCTAAGGATATGGAAAAGCATCGCTATGACTTCAGCTTCTCAGGACTGAAGACAGCTGTTGCTAGACACGTTGAACTAGCTGAATCAAAGGGCGAAGAGTTCTCTGTTGCTGATGTTGCAGCAAGCTTCAGAGAAGCAGTAGTAGATGTGTTGATTAAGAAGGCAGTTAGTGCCTGTAAAGAATTTGATGTGCCAAGGCTTCTTCTTGGTGGTGGGGTAGTAGCAAACGCAAGACTTCGCGAGGTAGCTAAAGAACAGTGTGAAGCCAATGGGATTGAACTAAGAATCCCACCATTTGCTCTCTGCACAGACAACGGAGCGATGATTGCTGCTATTGGTGCTCAGTTGATAATGGCTGGTAGAGCTCCCAGCACACTGAACTTCTCAGCAGAGTCAACTCTGCCTGTGACAACTGTTCAGTCCTAAAGAGGCTTGACCACTAGCACTCTGTGAGCTCCATCAACTCTGGTGACAATTAGAGTTGCTGATTCAGATCCCTTAGGATCTAATTCTCTTCTTAGCTGTTCAGGAGTTATTTCTGCTCCACGTTTTTTGATCTCTAGAGTTCCAATGTTCTTTTCTCGAAGGTAAGCCTTTAGCTTCTTTCTATCAAAGACTAGGTTCTCTAATACTTCATAACCCTTGAGCCATGGAGAACTAAGTTCTTTATCTCCTGATAGATAAGCAATCTCATTGGAGAAGATGTTTAGCCCAAGTTGTTCAGCTAGATCGCCAACAAGATGAGATCTGATAACAGCAGCATCTGGTTCATAGAGATATTTACCTAAATCTCCTATAGGAGCATCTAGTCTTTCAATGCTTTCACTTGTAATTTCATGAGTACCAGTGGGGGTGAGGAGCAGAGCTGCTCTCTTTATGTTTTCTCTTCTTAGAGAACCGAAGTAGAGAGTTAGTTCTACTAGGTCACCATCATCTGAAACCCAAACCGCTTCAGCATCATCAGGGATGTCTTTATGGTCCATACCTGGACCAAGTTTGACAATGGTTGGTTTTGTTCTTGCTACTTCTAAGACAAAGTCAAAAGAAGGACTGAAATCATTGATGTCGTATTTGCGTTTATTGATGTTGGTCTTTGAATCTTTGAGATCCCTTCTGGCAGGATCTAGAAATAGTCCTTGGTACTCATCAAGGTTTACTTTTGTAACATCGCCTTGCTCAACTGTTACATTGTCAAAACCTGCAAGGTTATAGGTAGCAATAGCTGCAGTTACTTCATCTAGTTCAATCGCAGTTACATCTATATCTAGACTGGCAAACGCTAAAGTTTCTGCACCTATCCCGCAACCCAAATCTGCAATCTTTGTTATGCCATGAGATCTAAATCTGCCAGCATGGATGGCTGCGACTTTGAGTCTTGATGCTTGTTCTAGTCCTTCTTCAGTAAAGAACATTCGCTCAGCAAATTCTCCGAACTTCACCTTTGCTCTTCTTCTGAGTTTGACCTGAGTTAGAACGGTAGCCACTAGTTCAGCCGGGTGACCTTTGCCTCTTAGCTTGGAGACGATTTTGACCATGTCTGCCTTGGAGTCGATCTCTCCAACTTCGGCTAGAAGAGCCTGCCCTTCGGGGCTGATGAGGCTCAAAAAGCCGGTGCGGTCCATAAACTAACGCTAACAGCGAAGAGTTAGCACTCTGGTTGCAAGAGTGCTAAAAAGAGATAAACTTGTGCCGAAGGTGTGTTTTTCACCTAAATCCAGTCAATAAAGAAGAGGTTCACGTGTCGGTTTCAATCAAGCCACTAGAAGATCGTATTGTCGTTCTCCCAGTTGAGGCAGAGCAGGTTACTGCTTCAGGTCTGGTAATCCCAGATACCGCTAAGGAAAAGCCTCAGGAAGCCGAAGTTGTTGCAGTTGGCCCAGGCCGCGTAGATGACAACGGCAACCGCGTCCCACTGGACATCTCAGTTGGAGACCGAGTTATTTTCTCTAAGTACGGCGGCACAGAGCTAAAGTACAACGGCAAAGAGTACCTAGTACTTTCAGCTAGAGACGTTCTAGCAATCGTAGAGCGCTAAACACTCAAACTAAGCCAAAGAATAACCTCGAGCGATGCTCGAGGTTTTCTCTTTAAGTCACTGCTCATGTGCCTGTTGAAAACCCAAGCAGGCATTGATTTACTTTTCTATTCTCTTCAGATGAGAAAAGTAAAAAGCATAGGTGCAGTACTTCTAATTACAGCAGGAGTGATCTACCTTGTTTCCATTGGTAATGCCAAGCCCCTAGCGCCAGCGCTAAAAGTTGGAGTTCTAGTTTCAGATAGTGGGGCACTTAGATTTGCCGGACCAATTCAAAGAGCAGCAGCAAAGATAGCAGTGAGAGATCTAGCAGTTGAAGAAACGCCTTTGAAGGTCGAGCTTAGTTTTGCCGATATTGGTGATACAGAAACTGAGAACAAACGAGCAATAGCGAAACTCCGAGCACTAGGAGTAGACGTTCTAATCGCACCAATAGAGTCCTCTTCAGCAGAAGTCTTGGTTGAAACCATTCAGAAGAAACAGATTCCTATCATTTCAACAGCTCCACTGGCTGACGACCTGGGTTCTTCAAACTCAAAGCAATGGCATTTTAGATTGGCTACCAGTCCAAGCCAAGACTCCTTTGCTTTGGCAAAGTTCATAGCCGATTCGACACCTAAGAACGTCCTGGTTGTTTCAGGATCGTTGCTCCAGAACAGAGAGCAACAGAAGTCTTTATCTTTTGGTCTAATCCTTAGCGGGATCAAGGTTCAAACAGCAGGCATCAAGGACTTGAAGACTATAGCCAAAACCAAACCAGATGCTCTAGTTCTACTTTCAATGGAAGAGTCTTTAGGGTTCTTCAGTTCTATGGCTGACTGGGTGGCTCAGGTCCCTGATGTTTATCTAGTGCCTAGCAATCTGGGTGATTATTCGTTTTACCCTTGGGCTAAGTCGCTAAAGGGTGCTAGAGCCTTGAGCCCGAAACACAAGATAGACCCTGAGCTGAGATCTGACCTTTCTAAAGAGCTGGGAAATCTGTCGTTGGTGGGGCCTCTTTCAATGACTTTGTTGAACTTGGCTCAAAGGACAAGTGACGCTGTGAAGTTAGCTGCCGATGCCTTTAGAAATGCAAAGAGCGATAGTCCTGAGAAACTGAGGCAGGCAATAGCTGACGCAAAAGTCAGGGGTAAGGATCTATTCACAGAGCACGGGTTCCTTGGGCAAAGGGAGTATTCGGTCTTTAGATACGGGAGTTCAGGGACCTTTTCTCAAGGTTCAGTCTTCAGCCCAAATTGACCCTAAACAAGAGTGAAGTAGTCAGGGTAGAATTGGCTAATCTAAACTCCTGACAGGTTGAAAATGACTGAAAATGACCCATTTGGCTTCACTGGTCTCACTTATGACGACGTATTGCTTATGCCCGGCCAGTCCGATGTCGTCCCAAGCCAGGTATCCACTGCAACTCAGGTAACCAAGCGCCTATCGATCAACATCCCATTATTGTCTTCAGCTATGGACACTGTTACCGAAGCTCGTCTAGCTATCGCTATTGCTAGACAGGGTGGTCTTGGTGTTCTACACAGAAACCTATCTATTGACCAGCAGGCAACTCAGGTTGATTTAGTCAAGAGATCAGAAGCTGGGATGATTACCCATCCGGTAACTACCCATCAGTTAGCTACTTTGCAGGAAGTGGATGCTGTTTGTGCAACCTACCGCGTTTCAGGTCTTCCAGTAATTGATGAAGATGGAACTCTGGTTGGAATTGTTACCAACAGAGATATGCGTTTTGTGAACGAAGTTCAGAAGACCACAACTTTGGTTAAAGATGTAATGACTCCAATGCCTTTGGTGACTGCTCCGGTTGGTGTTTCACCAGAGACTGCAATTGCTATCTTTGCTCAGCACAGAATTGAAAAACTTCCTCTGGTTGATCCAAGCAACAAACTAAAAGGTCTAATCACAATCAAAGACTTTGATAAGAGTGAGAAGTATCCTTTGGCAAGCAAGGACTCTAAGGGTCGTCTACTTGTAGCAGCAGCTGTTGGAGTTGGCGATCAGGGTTGGGAAAGAGCAATGGCTCTTGTTGATGCTGGTGTAGACATTCTTATTGTTGATACCGCTCACGGACACAACACAGCAGTTCTAGATATGGTTGCCAAACTAAAGGCAGAACCAGTAGCAAAGCATGTTGATGTCATTGGTGGAAACGTTGCAACTCGTGAAGGTGCTGCAGCTCTAGTTGAAGCTGGTGCTGATGGTGTGAAGGTTGGAGTTGGACCAGGTTCTATTTGTACAACTCGTGTTATCGCAGGTGTCGGTGTTCCTCAGATCACTGCAGTTTACGAAGCAAGTTTGGCTTGTAAGCCATTCGGAGTTCCAGTAATTGCCGATGGTGGTTTGCAGTTCTCAGGAGATATTCCTAAGGCACTTGTTGCAGGTGCAAACGCTGTGATGATTGGTTCACTACTAGCTGGTACTGATGAAGCTCCAGGAGATATCACTTTCGTTGGTGGCAAGCAGTTCAAGACTTATAGAGGTATGGGTTCTCTAGGCGCTATGCAGTCACGAGGAGAAGCGAAGAGCTACTCTAAGGATCGCTACTTCCAAGATGATGTTCTTAGAGAAGACAAGCTTGTTCCTGAAGGTATTGAAGGAAGAGTTCCTTACCGTGGAACTGTTGGCACCGTTGCCCACCAGTTAATTGGTGGTCTAAGAGCAGCCATGGGTTATGTAGGAGCAGCAACTATTGCGGAGCTTCAAGCTAAGGGTAAGTTCGTCAGAATTACTCCTGCGGGGCTCAAGGAAAGCCACCCGCACGATATTCAAATGACCGTTGAAGCACCGAACTACAACAACCGCTAGGAGAGACTAATGAGCGAAATAGAGATTGGTCGCGGTAAGCGCGGTAACCGTAGTTGGTCATTTGATGACATTGCCATTGTTCCTTCTAGGAGAACTCGTGACCCTAGAGATGTTTCAACAGACTGGAACATTGATGCCTACAGCTTCGAGCTTCCAGTTCTAGCTGCTCCAATGGACTCTGTTGTCTCTCCTGACACAGCTATTGCTATTGGCAAGCTAGGTGGTCTTGGTGTTCTAGACCTAGAAGGTCTATGGACTAGATACGAAGATCCAACTAAACAGCTTGCAGAGATTGCTAAGTTGTCTCCTGAATCAGCAACGGCAGCAATGCAGAAGCTATACAGCGAGCCAATCAAGCCTGAACTAATCAAGGAACGTATTGCTTACATCCGTAAGTCAGGCGTTACTGTTGCAGGTGCTCTATCTCCTCAGAAGACCAAAGAGTATGCAAAGGCAGTTATCGCTGCTGGTGTTGATTTGTTTGTTATTCGCGGAACTACCGTTTCAGCAGAGCACGTATCAAAGACTCAAGAAGCCTTGAACCTAAAAGAATTTATTTATGAACTAGATGTTCCTGTAATCGTTGGTGGAGCAGCTACCTACACAGCAGCACTTCACCTAATGAGAACTGGTGCTGCTGGAGTTCTAGTTGGGTTCGGCGGTGGAGCAGCTTCTACTACTCGTAAGGTTCTTGGTATTCACGCACCTATGGCAACGGCTGTTGCCGATGTTGCTGGAGCAAGAAGAGATTACATGGATGAATCAGGTGGGCGTTACGTGCACGTGATCGCTGATGGTGGTCTTGGAACTTCAGGAGATATCGTCAAGGCAATTGCTTGCGGAGCAGATGCAGTAATGCTTGGTTCTGTGTTAGCTAAAGCAGATGAAGCTCCTGGTAAGGGATGGCACTGGGGAGCGGAAGCTCACAACCCAGAACTTCCTAGAGGAGAAAGAGTTCAGGTTGGAACTGTTGGTTCCCTGGAGCAGATTCTTCAAGGTCCTTCTTCTTCAGCTGATGGTTCAACTAACCTGATGGGTGCTTTGCGTAAAGCAATGGCAACAACTGGTTACTCTGACCTAAAAGAATTCCAAAGAGTAGACACAGTAGTTGCTCCCTACGGCGCATAATCTATGCTCAAACTTGCTCTAACCGCTAGGTGGATTGCAGCTCTAGTTTTATGTTTACTACTAGCTGTTGCTTTTGCTTTGTTGGCTCAGTGGCAGATAAACAGAACCTTCATTGAAAGCGCATCTAATGAAGCCTGGTCTGAAGTTAAAGTAGTTGACCTAGAAACTGTTGCAACACCAAACTCACCATTTACTTTTAATGAGATTTCTCTTGACGGTGAAAAGACTGTTCTCACCAAGGTGAGAACAAAGATAACTTTCAATCCAAGTAGAGCGCTTTTGATAGCTGATCGTATTCAGCTAAATAGCGATACTGGCTACTGGGTAGTAGTTCCAACCCGAACAGAAAGAGCTGAACTCTTTGTTGCTGCAGGTTTTATTCAGGGTGAAGACAAAGCTATTGAGGCTTTAGCTCAGATTAAACAGCTCTTCACAGTTCAGGCATTTATGCCAATTGAGGGAAGACTCTTACCAAGTGAAGCCCCTACTCAATCACTCGGCAAAGATCTGTATGCCACTTTGTCTGTGCCACAGCTCATCAACAATGTATTAGATGAGGGCTCTGAATCGGCTACCTACACAGGATTCCTTGCTCTAACTGATCAGAACGTGTTTGGTCAGATTGATGGTGTTCAAGAGCTAACTATTGGAATGCCTAAGACAGATAGTGAAGTGAACTGGCTAAGTGCTTTCTATGCCATTGAATGGACTGTCTTTGCTGGATTCGCTGTGTTTATGTGGTGGAGACTTCTAGCCGATGCATATAAGAAGCAGCAGGCTGCTCTGCTGGCTGAATAGCCTCCAAAGCCCAAGTAAAATAAGGACATGATTCCCAAAGAACAGGCACTCTCTGCCCTCAAGTTTTATCGAGTTAGCTCTAAAATCACTGGAGTCTTCTTGATCCTGGTCGGTGTTGAGATGGTGCTCAAATACTTCTTTGGACTACTAATTTGGTCTGGTGGAACAGCTGGTTTCCTAGGTCTAGTCCCTGACTCAGTTGATGGCACAGGACTTCCGGTTTCCGGTGTGGATATTTCAAAGCTTCTACTTCAGGTGCACGGAATTCTTTATATCGTTTACCTATTTGCTGACTTCCGTGTCTGGAGATTAGCGAATATGAAATTCCAAGACTTCTTGGTTATCGCTATGGGTGGAGTTGTTCCGCTATCTGCCTTCTTTATTGAGCGTAAGTACCAAGCTAAGTTTGTCCAGATCTTTGGACTTGAAAAGACAGGTGCTTAATCATTAACGCCTCAGTTGAAAACAGACCTGTTCTGGTAGTTGATTTCGGTGCTCAGTATGCTCAGCTAATTGCTCGTCGAGTTAGAGAAGCTGGTGTCTACAGCGAAATTGTTCACCACAACGTAACCGCTGATGAAGTAAAGAGCAAGAATCCTTTAGCGATCATTCTCTCTGGTGGACCATCAAGTGTTTATGAACCTTCTTCACCACAACTAGACAAGGCCATTCTTGAACTAGGAATTCCTGTTCTAGGCATTTGCTATGGTTTTCAAATTCTTGCATCTGCTCTAGGTGGTCGTGTAGACAAGACAGGTCTGAGAGAGTACGGAGCAACAGAACTTAAGGTAACCGCTGGTGGTGAGATTCTTGCAGGACAGCCGGGGGAACAGATCTGCTGGATGAGCCATGGTGATCAGGTTATGAAAGAGCCAGCAGGCTTTGAGGTGCTTGCCTCTACAGCAACAACTCCAGTAGCAGCTTTTGCTAATAGTGAGAAGAAGATATATGGAGTGCAGTGGCACCCAGAGGTAAAGCATTCACAGTTCGGACAGAACGTACTAGAAAACTTCCTACACAACGCAGCAGGTATTCCATCTGACTGGAATAGCGAAAACGTTATTGCTCAGCAGGTTGAAAAGATTAAAACCCAAGTTGGTAGCGACAGAGTTATCTGTGGTCTCTCTGGTGGAGTTGACTCAGCAGTTGCAGCAGCTCTTGTTCACAAAGCAGTTGGTGATCAGCTTGTTTGTATCTTTGTGAACCACGGACTATTGCGTGAAGGTGAAGTTGAACAGGTGGAACGTGACTATGTTGCATCAACTGGCGTTCGACTAATCACAGTGGATGCAGAGAAGAAGTTCTTAGATGCTCTAGCTGGAGTAACCGATCCTGAAACCAAGCGAAAGATTATTGGTAGAGAGTTCATTAGATCTTTTGAAGAAGCTCAAGCTCAACTAATTGCTGAATCTAAAGCCGATAACCGACCAGTCAAGTTCCTGGTTCAGGGAACCCTATACCCAGACGTTGTTGAATCAGGTGGCGGTGTAACAGCAGGTATCAAGAGCCACCATAACGTAGGAGGTCTTCCTGAAGACCTTCAGTTTGAACTAGTTGAACCACTTAGAACCCTCTTCAAGGATGAAGTTAGAGCCATTGGTTATGAACTTGGTCTTCCTAAGGAAATCGTAGGCAGACAGCCATTCCCAGGACCTGGCCTTGGTATTCGTATTGTTGGTGAAGTCACCAAGGAACGCCTGGATCTGCTTCGAAAAGCAGATGCAATTGTGAGAGCAGAACTAAGTGCTGCTGGCCTTGATGGTGAAATCTGGCAGTGTCCAGTAGTTCTTCTAGCCGATGTTAGATCTGTTGGTGTTCAGGGAGATGGCAGAAGCTACGGTCATCCAATTGTGCTTAGACCTGTTTCAAGTGAAGATGCTATGACTGCTGACTGGTCAAGAGTTCCTTATGACCTTCTTGCCAAGATTTCTAACCGCATTACCAATGAGGTAGCGGGAGTAAACAGAGTAGTTCTAGATATCACCAGCAAGCCGCCTGGCACCATTGAGTGGGAATAGCTTCGGTTCTAGGTGAATGATTTGAGCATGAAGAACCCTTTAGTGATTGCCCATCGAGGAGCTTCAGGCTATCGTCCCGAGAATACTCTTGAATCGCTTGCCCTTGGTGTGGCTATGAAAGCTGATGGAATCGAATTTGATGTAATAAACACTTCTGATCAAGTTCTTGTGATTAGGCATGAGAATGCTCTGAGTGGAACTACAGATATAGAGAATCATCCTGAATTCAAATCACTCTATAGAGAAGGTGTTGTTGAAGGTAGATCTATTCATGACTGGTTTGCGGAGGATTTGAGCTATGAGCAACTAAAAACTCTAAGAGCGAAAGAGCGTCTTCCTGAACTACGCCCTGGCAGCGCAAAGTTTGATGGTCAATTCGAAATACCCACACTGACTCAGATACTTGAATCCGAATTCATTCAGGACAAGATTTTAGTTGTTGAGCTCAAGCAAGGTTCACACTTGAGCGTTCTTTCAGAAAGCATCGGGAAGCTCACGGCAAATGAACTTCTAAACGCAAATGTGTCCAGCAGGAACACACCTCTCATTCTTGAATCTTTTGATGAAGATATTCTTCTAGATGCTAAAAAGCATCTAGAAATCGCAGGTTTGCAAGCTGAGTATTTCTTTGCTATTGATTCAACCAAAATGGTTGACTGCAATATGGAGGAGTTAGCGAGAAAATTCGATGGTCTTTCAATCGCAACTCACATGTTGCTCTCGAGTGACCCTTGGGTGCAGACATGTCATGAGTTGGGGCTAAAAGTTTGGGTGTATACAGCTAGAGCAGAAAAGGCCACAACCACCATCGAGGCCTACTATGAAGAACTTATCCAAACTGGGGTGGATGGCATATTCGCTGACCAGCCAGACCTTTTGCGGCGTGTGTTGACCGAGCGTGGCTAATCTGTCGGTCGAGCAACCTAAAATTACTAAGTCATGTCTTGGATTGAACCCACGAACCCATCAAAGCTCCTTGAAGGTCTAAACCCTCAACAAGCTGAAGCCGTCCTCTATAGAGGACCGGCTCTGTTGATTGTGGCTGGAGCAGGTTCAGGTAAAACCAAGGTGCTTACCCACCGCATTGCTCACCTACTAGAGCAAAGAGAAGCCTGGCCATCTCAGATCTTGGCTATTACTTTCACCAATAAAGCAGCCAGTGAGATGAGAGACCGAATCAAGTTGCTGGTGGGGGACCCAGAAGGAATGTGGATCCGCACATTCCACTCTGCTTGCCTTCAAATACTTAGAAGAGAAGCAGAGCGTCTAGGACATAACTCAAACTTCACCGTCTATGACACAGGGGACACAAGAGCCCTAATCAAGAGACTCATCAAATCAAGTGGCCATGACATCGACAGCCTGAAGGCTCAAGTAGTCGCATCAGTAATTAGCAAAGCTAAGAATGAGTTGCAGACAGCCGAAGACTTCGCTGCAAATATTGATACCAAAAACCCTAAGTCCCAGGCCATTGCTGAAGTATTCCTTGCCTATGAAGCAGAGAAAAAGAGAAACAACGCTTTTGACTTTGATGACCTAATCGGTGAGACAGTCTTCTTGCTCAGAGCCTTCCCTGAGGTGGCAGCTAACTACCAACGTAAATTTAGACATGTTCTTGTTGATGAGTATCAGGACACTAACCATGCTCAATACGCTTTAATTCGTGAATTGACTAAACCAATTGATCCAAAGTTTGCACTCCCTGAAGGCAAAACAGGAGAACTAGTAGGACCAGCATCACTAACAGTTGTTGGTGACAGCGACCAGTCAATCTATGCCTTCCGTGGTGCTGACATTAGAAACATTTCAGAGTTCAGCAAAGACTTCCAAGGTGCTCACACAATTCTGCTTGAGCAGAACTATCGTTCAACCCAAAACATTCTTTCTGCAGCTAACGCTGTTATCGCTAAGAACTTCGACAGACCAGATAAGAACCTTTGGACTGATGCAGGGGCTGGAGACAAGATAGTTCAGTTCACAGCTGTAGATGAAAGACATGAAGCAGGCTTCATTGTTGATCAGATTCAAGAACACCATGGCGATGGAGTTGCTTATTCTCAAATGGCAATTCTTTATAGAACTAACGCTCTAACTCCAAGCATTGAAGCTGAGCTAAAGTCCCAGCGAGTTCCTTATGCTGTTATTGGCGGCTTGAAGTTCTATGAGCGTAAAGAAATTAAAGATGCTCTTGCCTATCTAACCGCTGTATCTAACGGACGTAACGATGAAGCAGTTAGAAGAATTATCAATGAACCTGGTAGAGGTATCGGAGATAAGACTGAGCTAAAGGTTGCTGAGTTAGCAAGAAAGAACGGCATCAGTTTCCGAGAAGCTCTCTCTTATTCGACTCAACTTGGGCTTGGTCCAAAGCTAACTGAAGCAATTACTAAGTTTGCAAACCTTTTAGATTCTCTTGAACAGATGTCACACACATCAAAAATCAGCGACGTCTTGATTGAAGCACTTGTTCGATCTGGTTATCGCTATGGCTTGGAGATGAGCCGAGACCCTCAGGATGAGGCAAGGGTAGAAAACCTTGATGCTCTTGTGGGTCAGGTAGTTGAGTATCAACTCAGAAACCCTGAGGCTACCCTGGCTGATTACTTGGCTGAGATCACTTTGGCTGCAGCAGCAGATGAGATTGATGATGGTTCAGGTCAGGTCTCACTGATGACTCTGCACACTGCCAAAGGTCTTGAGTATCCAGTTGTCTTCATTGCTGGTTTGGAGCAGGGAACTCTTCCGCACATGCGCTCCTTCGAAGAAGTTGGTGGCTTGGCCGAAGAACGAAGATTGTTCTATGTGGGAATTACTAGAGCGATGAGATTGCTGTATCTAACCATTGCCATGCAGAGAACCCTGTTTGGTCAGTTGAACTCAACCATGCCTTCAAACTTCTTGCTCGATATCCCTGCAGATCTAATTGATCAAAGAGGAGCTGAAAGAGAAAGCCCTAGGTACCAACCAAGAGCGGTGGGAAGTGGTTATGACCGACCTGTCAGAGAGAAGAAGGTCTGGGATAACGCCATCACCACCGTTAGGAACAATGAGGGTCTAATCCTCTCTGTTGGGGACAAAGTCAAGCACGATGCCTTTGGGGTTGGAACGGTTATTGAGACCACTGGCGAGGGTGCGAGACAGACCGCCGAGATTAGATTCGAGAAGGTAGGCACCAAGCGCCTGATGGTGCGGGTAGCACCTATCGAGAGGCTCTAAACTGGTCTTTGGTGCACGCTCTTCAGTGCCCTTTTTGTGAATGGAATCATAAGTGGATTTATTTGAATATCAAGCCCGAGACATGTTCGAGGCACACGGAGTCCCTGTTCTTCAGGGCCTAATCGCAGACACCCCAGAGCAAGCAGCTGAAGCTGCAGCCAAGATTGGCGGCACAGTTGTGGTCAAAGCCCAGGTTAAAGCTGGTGGCCGAGGCAAAGCCGGTGGTGTGAAGTTAGCTCATAACCCTGAAGAGGCTAGAGCAGCTGCGGAATCAATCTTGAAGTTGACCATCAAGGATCTTCCGGTCAATCGAGTAATGATTGCTCAGGGTGCTGCCATTGATAAGGAGTACTACTTCTCAGTATTGCTAGATAGAAGCAACAGAACTTTCCTTTCTCTTTGCAGTGTTGAAGGTGGAATGGATATTGAGCAGCTGGCTGAAGAGCGTCCAGATGCTCTAGCAAAGATTGCTATTGATGCTATTCAGGGAATCGACTTGGCTAAGGCTTTGGAGATTGCTAAGGCCGGTGGCTTCAGCGATGACATTGCTGCCAAGGTAGCTCCAGTATTTGTGAAGCTTTATGACGTCTTCGTTAAAGAAGATGCAACCCTGGTTGAAGTAAACCCATTGATCCTAAGTAAAGATGGCGAGATCATCGCTCTTGATGGCAAGGTATCGCTAGATGACAACGCAGAGTTCCGTCACGAAAGAGAAACGATGGAACGCGATCAGCTTGATCCTCTAGAGGCTAAGGCTAAGCAAGCAGATCTTAACTACGTGAAGCTAGATGGTGAAGTTGGAATCATCGGTAACGGTGCAGGACTTGTTATGTCAACACTTGACGTTGTTGCTTATGCAGGTGAAAGACACGGTGGTGTGAAGCCAGCCAACTTCCTAGATATTGGTGGTGGAGCTTCTGCTGAAGTTATGGCAGCTGGTCTTGATGTAATTCTTGGTGACCCACAAGTGAGGAGCGTATTTGTTAACGTCTTCGGTGGAATCACTGCTTGTGATGCTGTTGCTAATGGAATCGTTGGAGCGCTAGCTGCTCTTGGTTCTTCTGCTACTAAGCCTTTGGTTGTTCGCCTTGATGGTAACAACGTAATTGAAGGTCGCAAGATTTTGGCTGATGCAAATCACCCACTAGTAACCGTTGTTGACACTATGGATGAAGCTGCTGATAAAGCTGCTGAACTCGCAAACCGCTAAAGAGAGATTTAAGTAATGTCTATTTTTCTAGATAAGAACAGCAAGATAATCGTTCAGGGTATGACCGGTTCTGAAGGTATGAAGCACACTCGAAGAATGCTCAAGGGTGGATCAAACATCGTTGGTGGTGTTAACCCTCGTAAGGCTGGAGAGTCTGTTGATGTTGATGGAACTTCATTGCCAGTGTTTGGATCAGTTGCAGATGCAATGGCTGCAACAGGAGCTAACGTATCTGTGATTTTTGTGCCACCAGCTTTCGCCAAGTCAGCTGTTATGGAAGCTATCGATGCAGCTATCGAACTTGCTGTTGTAATCACTGAGGGGATCCCAGTGCATGACTCAGCTAGCTTCTGGGCCTACAGCGTTTCAAAGGGCAACAAGACCCGCATCATTGGTCCTAACTGCCCAGGTATCATCAGCCCAGGAAAATCTAACGCTGGTATTACCCCATCTGATATCTCGGGTCCTGGTCCTATCGGTCTAGTTAGTAAGTCAGGTACATTGACTTACCAAATGATGTTTGAGCTTCGTGACATCGGTATTTCAACTGCTATCGGTATTGGTGGAGACCCAGTTATTGGAACTACACACATCGATGCTCTAGCTGCTTTCGAAGCAGATCCAGAAACAAAGGCAATCGTGCTAATCGGTGAAATTGGTGGTGACAGCGAAGAGAAAGCTGCTGCATACATCAAGGACAACGTAACTAAGCCTGTTGTTGCCTATGTTGCAGGATTCACTGCTCCTGAAGGTAAGACTATGGGTCACGCTGGAGCAATTGTTTCAGGATCTGCTGGAACTGCTCAGGCTAAAAAAGAAGCATTCGAAAAAGTCGGTGTGAAGGTAGGCAAGACTCCAAGCGAGACTGCAGCCCTAATGCGCGGTGTTATCGCAAGCCTGTAGCTCATGCGGATAAAGGCATTTGCTAGAGGAGCACTTGGTGCAGCTTTTGTTGTTGCCATAGGTTTCTTCAGCGTTTTTGCCCTAAACATTACAACTTGGCTCATTGAGCAAACTCAAGGTGCAACCTTTCAGACTGTCTTGCAGGACTCTTCAAGAACTTGGTTGAGCTCTCACGGGGTAACAATATTCTTCGCTGAAGGAAAAGTTGCTGGACTCAAAGTTCCTGCATTTGTCTACGACCTAATCCCTCTTGGTTTCTCAATCCTTATTGGCTGGTCAATGTTTAGATCAGGAAAGAAGCTAAGCGGCGAGAAATATCTTGTATTTGGTTGGCTTGGATCCATCCTTGCCTATTTGCTAGTTTCAGTAATTGTCACAAGCGTTGCTGTTACTAAAGAGATATTCGTTGTTCAATGGCAGGGAGTATTTATTCCGGTTGCTTTATTCACAGTTCTTCTAATTACTGGCTCACTAGTTGGCGATGCCATGCTCTTCGAAGACTCTGAACCGTCTGAACTTAGAGAGAGAATCAGAAACTTTTTTGTTGGTTTAGTGGACAAGTTGCCTTGGGCAATCAAACCTTTGATTGGTCCAGCTCTTCGTGCCGGTACCGGTGTGGTGGCAGCAATGAGTGCTGTAAGTGCAATCATGATCTCAGTTCTATTGGCTGTGAACTGGATTGAAATCATCAAGTTATATCAGTCACTGCAATTGACCTTCTTAGGTACCTTTACAGTGAGCACAGGTCAGCTGGCATTGATGCCAAACCTAATCGCCTTTGGCAACGCTTGGCTAACCGGAGTTGGCTTCTCGGTTGGACAAGGATCAACTGTTAGCCCACTAGTGACTGAACTTGGGCCATTGCCTGCCATCCCAATGCTGGCTTCTCTGCCTACTTCTAGTAGCAGCTTGGGAGTGCTATTTATTCTTGTGCCACTGCTAGCTGCCTTCTTTGGCACATTGCTGGTCAAGTCACACACAGCAGAACTGAGATTTAATTACTCATCAGCTACTACCGCTGCCATCTCTCTGGGGCTTTCTATTGGTTTGGTTGCCGCAGTTCAGATGTGGATATTGGTTGAGTTAGCAAGTGGCTCTCTAGGGCCTGGACGCATGAGTCTAGTTGGAGCTAATCCTTGGATAGTTGCTGGAGTTACCTTTGCTGAGGTCAGCATCGCTTCAGTATTGGCAGCTTTCTTCAGTGCTCGACCTGATGGTGCTGACACAGAACTCATCAAGAGAATTTCTGGCGGTAAAGTTAGAAAATGATATCTGTTGTTGTGCTCATCTCAGGCAGCGGATCTAACCTCCTCTCGTTGCTACAAAAGAGCGAAAACCCTCTTTACCCAGCCAAGATTGTTGCTGTTGGATCCGACAAGAATGCACCTGGCCTTGAGCATGCTGAACTATACGAAGTAGACACCTTTGTTGTTAGTCCTGAAAGATTTGCTACCAAAGAACGTTGGGCTGAAACTCTTCTAGCAAACGTTCAACACCACC
>JBIILH010000092.1:0-4077 GCA_044232765.1 Rhodoluna sp.
AGGTCTTCTTCTGTTTCAGCTCTAACTATTAAATCAACCTTGCCATCTGAAACAGCAACAACTGCTGCTCTAGCCAAATAGTTGTAGTTGCTGGCTAGCGAAAAGCAGTAAGCGCCTGTGGTAGCAACAGCTAGTAGATCGTTCGGAGCAACATCTTCTGGAAGGTACGCATTCTTAACTACGATGTCCCCTGATTCACAGTGCTTACCAACAACACGTGAAAGAGCTGGCTTTGCATCTGATTCTCGTGAAGCAAGCGTGACGCTGTAGTCAGCACCGTAGAGAGCTGGTCTAGCGTTATCGCTCATACCGCCATCGATGCTTACATACTTTCTAACAACTGCATCTTCACCCACTAGAACATCTTTAGTAGTTCCTACGTTGTAGAGAGTGATTCCAGCTGGACCAACAATTACTCGACCTGGTTCATAAGCAAGAACTGGAATTGGAATACCAAACTTCTTACACTCATGAGCAACTGCTTCCGTGATTGCCTTGGCAACTTCTTCAATAGCTAGAGGTGAATCAGCAGGAGTGTATGCAACACCGAAGCCTCCACCTAGGTTCATTTCAGGAACTGGCCCGCCCTTTAGAAGTTCTGCTTGAAGAGCAACAAGTCTCTTAGCTGCTTCAACAAAGCCTTCAACAGCAAAGATCTGAGAACCGATGTGTGAATGAAGACCTAGGAAGTGTAGGTGCTTGTGTGAACGAATCTTCTCAACAAGAGTTGGCACATCTGCCATAGCAATGCCGAACTTCTGATCTTCACGAGCAGTGGCTAGGTATTCATGGGTGTGTGCATGCACACCGCTGTTCACTCGAAGTCTCACTGGTTGAATGCGGTCTTGAGCTCCAGCAGCAGAAGCAATTCTTTCAATCTCAATGTCGCTGTCAATAACAATTACGCCAATACCCGCTGCAACAGCACGACCAATTTCGCTGTGTGACTTGTTGTTACCGTGAAGACCAATTCTCTTCGCATCAATGCCGCCAGCTAAAGCAACAGCAAGTTCTCCACCAGATGAAACATCGACATTCATGCCAAGTTGGTCAACCCAGCGAATTACTTCGGTTGAAAGGAAAGCCTTACTCGCATAGTAAATCTTTGCTGAGGTGTTGTGCTTTTCAGCTTCTTTTGAAAAAGCCTTGATGATTTGTTTTGCTCTATCAAAGAATTCTGTTTTGTCTAAGACATAAAGCGGTGAACCAAACTCGGCAACTAGATCGCCAACAGCGTTTCCACCGATAGACACATGTCCATCTGATTCACGCTTGAAACTCTTAGGCCATATGCCAGCCTGGATGGCGTTGACATCTTTTGGCACTTCTAGCCAAGACGGAGCTAACTGGTTATCCTTCATCACATACGCTCCGGTGCACTAACGCCAAGAACCTTTAGACCATTAGCTAGAACAACGGATGCTGCGTTGTTTAGCCAAAGTCTGGTTCTATGGACTGATTCAACTTCATTTCCTGAAAGTGGAGTAACTCTACATGCGTCATACCAGCGGTGATATGCACCGGCTACTTCCTCTAGATAACGGGCAACCAGGTGAGGTGCACGTTCTGAAGAAGAGTGAGCCATCACTGCTGGGAAGCGAGCAAGGGCAGCAAGAAGGTTTGATTCACTCTCGTGAGTAAGAAGACTTGGATTAAACTCGCTGTCATCAACGCTTAGTGACTGCGCGTTATTGGCAACCTGCTTGGTTCTTGCATGAGCGTACTGAACATAGAAGACAGGGTTGTCATTTGTCTTCTTTGATAGCTGATCAAGATCGATATCAACCATTGAGTTGATTGATGATCTAGTCAATGCGTATCTAGCAGCATCCACACCAACAGCATCAACCAAATCTTCCATGGTTACTACTGTTCCTGCACGCTTAGACATACGAACCGGTTCGCCGTCTTTAACTAGGTTTACCAGCTGACCGATGAGAATTTCTAGATTCACTCCTGGCTCATCGCCGAAGGCGGCACACATAGCCATCATTCTCTGCACGTAGCCGTGGTGATCTGCTCCAAGCATGTAGATTGCCTGATCAAAGCCACGTTCACGCTTATCTAGGTAGTAGGCAAGATCTCCCGCGATATAGGCTGCTTCACCGTCACTCTTGATAACAACACGATCTCTGTCATCACCGAAAGTTGTTGAACGAAGCCAGACAGCACCATCTTGGTCGTAGATGTGACCGAGGTCTCTCAGTCTCTCAATAGCTTTCTGAACAGCACCCTGCTCATAAAGAGAATTCTCATGGAAGAACACATCGAAGTGAACTCCAAACTTTTCTAGAGATTCACGAATCTCTCCAAACATCAAATCAACACCAACTGCTCTAAAAGTTTCTTTAGCTTCCTCTTCTGGAAGAGAAGTTGCATTTGGGTGAAGTTCTAAAACTGCACTAGCAATCTGGTTGATGTATTCACCCGCATAACCATCTTCAGGTGCATCTTCTGATCTAGCTGCAGCTAGAAGTGATCTAGCAAATCGATCAATCTGGGCACCATGGTCGTTGAAGTAATACTCACGGGTAACTTTTGCACCCTGTGCTTCAAAGATTCTGGCTAGTGAATCTCCTACTGCTGCCCAACGTGTTCCACCAATGTGGATAGGTCCTGTTGGGTTAGCTGAAACAAACTCAAGATTCATCTTGATTCCAGAGAGCAACGTCCCAGCTCCATAGGAATCTCCAGCCTGTACAATCTGCTTAGCAAGTTCTCCAGCAGCTGCTGCACTAAGAGTGATGTTGATAAATCCAGGACCAGCAATATCAACCTTTGAGATGCCAGAAACACTTTCTAGTTCTTGAGCTAATAGGGATGCTAATTCTCTTGGGTTTGAACCCAACTTCACACCCCACTGCATGGCAACGTTAGTTGCCCAATCCCCATGATCTCTGTTCTTTGGTCTTTCAACCACAACCTCAGAAGGCAGATCAATAACAGCCAACTTGCCCTGGGTCTGCAAAGAGCCCAAGATGGCAAGAATGTGACTGGATAGATCTGCAGGGGTCACGTAATGCACCTTTACTTTGGGGAATGAATTGATTGGGTTTCAAGGCCACAACGCCTTCACCGGTAATCCCCTAAGTCTACCAAAGTGCCTAGCGAGGCCATAAGTGGCTCTGCCTCTTTAGATTAGGCGGCTGGTAGTCTGGGCTTATCGCCTAGCCCCCATAGCTCAGGGGATAGAGCACCGCCCTCCGGAGGCGGGAGCGCAGGTTCGATTCCTGCTGGGGGCACATGAATATAAACGACATATTGCACTTTGACCTTCAAGGCATCTTGAGAGATCTTGGCCCTCTGGCTATGGTCATCGTCTGCCTCATCATCATCGCTGAAACTGGGCTATTGGTAGGTTTCTTCCTGCCTGGCGACTCCCTACTCTTCACGGTTGGACTGATGATTGGCACTGGGCTGATAGACATTCCTATTTGGTTAGCCTGCATCCTAATTTCAGCTTCAGCCATAGTTGGCGATCAACTTGGCTACTTCATTGGAAGAAAAGCTGGTCCTGCCGTCTTCAAGCGACCTAATTCAAGGTTCTTTAGTCAAAAGAATGCCGAGAGAGCACAGCAATTCTTTGTGAAGCACGGAGCTAAGGCAGTTATCTTTGCTCACTATGTTCCAATTCTTAGAACATTCGTGCCAGTGGCAGCTGGTGTTGGCAAGATGCAGTATTCCTATTACCTGAGAAACAACTTGATTGGAGCGATTAGCTGGGGCATCATCGTTCCGCTGATTGGTTTCTTCTTAGGTCAAATCCCGTTCGTTAGAGACAACGTGATTTTGGTGACAGTAACTTTGGTGGCTATTTCTTTGATTCCCGTAGTTCTTGAGGTAATCAAGGCTCGTAGAAAAAACTCAGGATCTCAAGAAACTAATTAGTCCACTCAGAGCTTGCGCTCTGTGACTAAGTGCATTCTTGATCTCTGGTTCAAGTTCAGCAGCTGTCAGATCAAAACCTTCTGGGATAAATACAGGATCGTAACCGTGACCATTAGTGCCACGCTCTTCAGTTGAAATGCTTCCTGGCCAAACTCCAGTGAAAGTAGTTTCACCTTCATCGGTTACCAA
>JBIILH010000110.1:0-2863 GCA_044232765.1 Rhodoluna sp.
TCTGTTTCGGCTCTGACGTCTTCTGTATAAGCAAGATCCAGCATCGGTGTGCCATCGATGATTCCTACTGAGATAGCGGCTATAGAGTCAACGATTACCTTGTTCTTAGCCGGGATATACCCGTGCTCGATTCCGTAGTTCACAGCATCTACTAGAGCAACATATGCTCCGGTGATGGCAGCAGTTCTTGTTCCACCATCGGCTTGCAAAACATCACAGTCAATAACAATGGTGTTCTCCCCTAACGCCTTGAAGTCAACTGCTGCTCTTAGAGCTCTACCAATAAGACGAGAAATCTCGTGGGTTCGACCACCTATTTTTCCTCTAACAGATTCACGATCATTTCTGTCATGGGTTGCACGTGGAAGCATTGCATACTCAGCTGTTACCCAACCCTCGCCCTTACCAACTTTCCAACGAGGAACACCTGGGGTGAAGGAGGCGGTGCAAAGAACTTTGGTTGAACCAAATGAAATTAGTGCTGAGCCTTCAGCGTGCTCACTCCAGTTACGCTCAATAGTTACTTTGCGTAATTGATCTGCACTACGGCCATCTACTCTGCTCATTTGTTTTCCTTGTTTGTTATTGAATCTGTTCGACGTTTTGAACTTCTGGCCCTAAGAACCTTCTAGCAAGAACAGCAAAACTCTTTGAGTCGCCAGTTGCCTGGAATCTAAGTTCTGGTTTAGTGCTTGCGATTCTTAGAAGATTATGCGCAACCAGTGTCCTATAAACGTCCTTGGCAGTTTCCTCTGCACTGGAAACTAATGTCACGTTATCTCCCATGACATAAGACAAAGCACCAGTGAGAAGTGGATAGTGTGTGCAACCCAAGACAAGGGTGTCCACTTCCGCGCTCTTGATCTCCTGCAAATAGGTTTCAGCTAAAGCAATTACTTCAGGACCAGAAGTGATACCTCGTTCTACGTAGTCAACAAATTCTGGGCAAGCAGCACTAACTAGCTCAAAATCAACAGCAGCTGCGAAGGCATCGTCATAAGCCCTAGAGGTGATGGTGGCTGTGGTTCCAATAACGCCAACCTTGCCATTGCGAGTAGAGGCAACTGCTCTTCTAACTGCAGGTTGAATTACTTCAACAACTGGAATGCCGCGACCTTCGGTGTATCTTTCTCTAGCATCACGAAGCACTGCAGCAGATGCAGTGTTGCAAGCAATAACGAGTAACTTCACTCCCTCATCAACCAGACGGTCCATAACATCAAGGGCAAGGGTTCTTACTTCCTGAATAGTTTTGGTGCCATAAGGGGTGTTAAGAGTGTCACCTAGATAAATAACTGACTCGTTAGGGAGCTGATCGATAATTGCTCGGGCTACGGTGAGACCACCGACGCCTGAGTCAAAGATACCTATAGGTGCATTGTTCACGGGTTTAGTCTATTGGCGAAAGATTATTCGTCGCCTGAGCCCTTACCATCTTCGTTTTTCTTCATTTCTTCATAAATCTCTTTGCATTCAGGGCAAACAGGGAATTTCTCTGGGTCGCGACTAGGAATCCAAACTTTTCCGCATAGAGCAACAACTGGGTTTCCCATAACAGCAGACTCAACCACTTTGTCTTTTCTTACATAGTGAGAGTATCTCTCGTGATCGCCTGGCTCAATGTTTTGAGTCTGAGGATTATTTGCGACAGACGGCTTGTTGATAGTTTGCTGTTCCATTTATACCTTTACTGCTTAGAAGCTAAGCGAACCGCATCAGCAACTCTTTGAGTTACATCGGCGTGGAAAACACTAGGAACAATATACGATGCATTCAACTCATCAGGTTCAACGCAAGTTGCAAGAGCATCAGCTGCTGCTAACAGCATCTTTTCTGTGATGATGTTTGCTCCGGCATCAAGCAATCCTCTAAAGAAACCAGGGAATGCTAGAACGTTATTGATTTGGTTAGCAAAGTCACTTCTACCTGTTGCAACAACCGCAGCGTACTTAGCTGCCTGAGCTGGATCAATCTCAGGGTTTGGATTAGCTAGAGCAAAGACAATCGAGTCTTTTGCCATCTTCTGGATGTCTTCAGCTGTAAGTAGGTTTCCTGCAGAAACACCGATGAACACATCTGCTCCAACAATTGCTTCTTGAAGCGTTCCCTCCATTTGCTCAAGGTTGGTGTTCTCAGAAATCCAGGCTAAAGAAGTACCAGCTTGAATGTCTTTTCTGCTCTTGTGAATAATTCCCTTTTGGTCAGCAACTGTTGCATGCTTCAACCCAGCTGCAAATAGCAACTTGAGGACAGCTGTTCCAGCAGCTCCCGCGCCACTCATCACCAGACGAACATCACCGATGTCTTTACGGACAACCTTCAGTGCATTTCTTAAGGCAGCTAAACAAACAATGGCAGTTCCATGCTGATCATCGTGGAAAACAGGAATGTCCAGTTCTGCACGAAGACGTTCTTCAATTTCAAAACATCTAGGAGCAGAAATGTCTTCTAGGTTGATTCCAGCAAATACAGGAGCAATTGCCTTAACTGTTCTAACAATTTCCTCAAGGTCTTGAGTGTCTAAACAAATAGGGAAAGCATCGATATTTGCAAAGCGCTTGAATAGAGCCGCTTTACCTTCCATGACTGGAAGTGCTGCAAGAGGCCCAATGTTTCCAAGACCAAGAACAGCGGAACCGTCTGTGACAACAGCAATGGTGTTTCTCTTGATGGTGAGTCGTCTGGCATCTGATGGATCATTCACGATTGCTTCACAAATGCGAGCGACCCCAGGGGTATAGATAAGTGAAAGGTCATCACGGTTACGGATTGGAAGCTTTGACTCAATGGTCAGCTTTCCACCTAGGTGAGCTAAGAAGGTTCGGTCAGAGACTTTACCGACAACTACGCCATCAACTTGCTT
>JBIILH010000057.1:0-6862 GCA_044232765.1 Rhodoluna sp.
GAGCTTTACTATTGCAAGCCCTTCACCCAGGAACACTAGCTGGAGTCGCTCAGCACTCAAGATATGAGCAAGATGCACTTGGAAGACTTGCAGGAACAATCCGCTGGCTTACTGTTACTACCTTTGGGTCTCATGAAGCTATTGCAGGTGAAGCTAGCCGCGTAAACAGATTGCACGATCGCGTCAAGGGTGAATACACCAAGACCTCAGGCGAAACTCTTTCCTATAAAGCCAAAGACCCGGACTTACTGCTTTGGGTTCATGTTGCTTTCACTGATTCATTTCTTACCTGCCACCTTGACTACGCATGGCGAGAGATTCCAGGTGGAGCGGATGCTTATGTGGATCAGTGGGCAAAATCAGTTGAGCCACTAGGACTTTCCAGAGTTCCACACACCAAGGCAGAGCTCGATGCTGAGTTCAAAGGATTCTTTGACCGCAACGAACTACGAGTTGATGAGACCACAAGAAAAGTTATTCAGTTCATCAGAAAGCCAGGGCTACCACTTCTAGTCAGACCGATTTACAGATTGCTCTTTGCCGCAGCTGTAGTTTCACTTCGTCCTGAGCATAGAAAGATGCTAGGTCTTAGAACCTTACCTAAATGGCTTGTTGTTCCTGTGACCAGAGTTTCACTCAGAGCTCTTCAGCTGCTAATCGGCCCAGATTCACCTATTGAAGATGGGGCATTGAACCGTCTTCGAAGAATTGGACTAATCAAGTAGCTCCAGTGATTGTTATTTGAATAAGTTGGCGATAGCTATTTTTGCTCTGTGTAGTCGAGCAACCAGCTCTGCTTGCCTAATTCCTAAATCCTGTGACACATCGCTCATTGTCTTCTTATCAATTAGGAGTCCTTGTGCAACTCCACGAATAGAGGTTGGTAAGTGATTCACTGCATCTTTAAGTTGATTTGCGGTCAAGTGACTTAGGTCAGGCTCGACTTCTTCAAAGGTTATATCTAGATCGAATTCTTTTGACATGGTTTTCTCCTATATGAACTTAGCTCGATAACTTTGCACAACGCTTCTCATTCCAATTCCACACACACCAACTAAATCTTTACCACGGTGATATTCAAACACGCACTCATCAGTTGCATCACCGGCAACCAAAGTCACTTTATCGGCTAGCCCAAGTGAACCAAAAGCTAGCAAGTGTATATCGTACTGATCACTCCAGAACGATGGTACTGGCTTGAAGTGATCCTGAATAAGTGATTCAAACTTCTCATCTGCGTTTAGTTGAGCAACTATCACTGCAGCAGCTCTTTTTGCAGTTTCTGTTGGGATGTTCCAGTGTTCTACTCTTCTTGGGACATTATCAAATATTGGATTAGCGAATCTAGCAACGTCGCCGATGGCATACACATTAGGGATAACACTTCCTGAAGAGCTAATTGCTCTCATAGCGCTATCAACTAAGACACCGTCAGTTAGGTCTATGCTGGTGCTTTCTAGCCACTCAGTGTTTGAATGAGAGCCAACGGCTTCGATCAAAACATCACACTTAATACTGCTGCCATCATCAATGTGAACTTCGCGGACTCTCGTGTCTCCTGAGAGTCCTACGACAGAACGATTTAGAAGAAAACGGACACCTTCGGCTTCATGCCTAAGTTGCATCTGCCGAGCAAGTTCAGTGCCCAGAGGTCTAAGCATTGGATGAGCAGAGTTATGCACCACAGTCACATCACAACCCAATTTGGCTGCTGTGGCTGCTACTTCACAACCGATAAAGCCTCCACCAACGATCACGACATCTGAACCAGGAGTTAGCTCTGCTCTTAGGCTGATGGCATCATCCAGAGTTCTAAGAGCATGCCTACCGGTTAGATCACCATTGGGCAGGTTGAGTCTTCGAGGTCTAAGTCCAGTTGCAATTACTAGGGCAGAGTATGGATGAACCATGCCTGAGCTGTCTGTGACGGTGTTGTGTTGTTGATCTACGGATACTGCTCTAGTTCCTAGGACCCAGTTCACATCTGCTGTTGCGGCTCGTTCTTCAAAGGCAACAGCCTCGTGAGTCACCTCATTGGCAAGGACTTCTTTAGATAGGGGAGGCCTGTTGTATGGCTTGTGAGCTTCCTCACCAATGATTGTGATTGGCCCGGCGTAGCCAAAACGTCGTAGTGATTCAGCTGTTCGCAATCCGCCCATGGATGCGCCAACGATGACTACGGGATGGTTCATTACTTATTCGACGATACGAATGGCTTGCATAGGGCAAACATCAATTGCTGCCTCTATGTTTGCTCGCTCTGAATCATCGGCTTCTGCCGTGTATTCAAGCTTGTCGTCAGAATTCAAACGAAAGATGTCTGGTGCTTCAAATACACACTGCCCATAGTGCTGACACTTAGACATATCGACTTCTACTTTGATCATTGGCTATTCCTTTTCTTCAACGGTCGACGGATAAAGATCTTTAGACGGAGTTCGAATCCCTCTGAACTCCCAGTCTCCACCGAGAGCTGTTGAAACCACTTCTTCAGAAGAAGTAGGTTGAGCTCCAACATCTGTTCGGATACTTGTTGGACCTTCGACGATGTGGTTAGTTAGTTTTCCTAGACCTTCTACCTCAACCTCTACAACATCGCCCGGCTCAACTGGTCTTGAGTTAGCTGGGGTACCTGAGAACAACATATCGCCTGGCACCAGAGTTATGGTTCTAGCTATATCAGCAACTAGGTAGTGCATATCCCACTCCATGTTGTCGGTGTTATCTTCTTGCTTCACAACCCCATTCACATATGTTCTTATGAATTTGTTTTTGAAGTCCCAGTCAGTAACTAGACCTGGTCCAACTGGAGCTAGAGTGTCTGAACCTTTAACTCGAAGCATGGAACCTGCATCGGTATCTCTAAAGTCATGAAGACCAAAATCATTACCGATGGTGTAGCCAGCTATGTATTCGCCAGCTTCCTCAGGAGAGATGTTTCTGCAGGTCTTACCTATAACAATTACGATTTCGCCTTCGTAGTTCAACCACTTAAGTCCTGCTGGTCGAACCACAGCACCGTTATGTGAGTTAAGAGCAGTGATTGGCTTGTGGAAGTAAGTTGGAGCAGCAGGTAGCTTGGTCATGAACTCCTGAGTTCTAGAGTCATAGTTCAGGTGCACGGCAACAATCTTTGTTGGCTCAACTGGAGACAAGTGAACTGCATCCTTGATAGCCACCACGCGTCCATCCCCTGCAACTAGATCCTCACCCTTGCGTTCTACTAGGGCCGGGTATCCATCAATCAGGATTCTTCTATATTCAGTCACGGGATAGCACCAAGTCCTTAGCCTTAGGGAAGCCACCTTCTGGCTTAGGGAAGTAAACGTGAACTTGACCGGTACCAATGGAGTTCTCATACTCTGAGTACAAAACACCCTTAGCTGTGTTTAGCTCTTCACCTGTTGCACCAGCCATAGCTAGCCAGTGGTAGAAGTTAGCTTCCGGCTTTACCTTGGAGAATTCAGGCATGGTTTCTAGTATCTTGCCGTGTTCACCATTCTTCATCCACTCGAGTCTCTCGTAATCCATTTCACGAGCTAGATCGGAGTAGATGTGCTTAGGGTCAGACGCTTCGTGCTTACGTAGATCACGAAGTTTGTAGAAAGTGTGTGAAAGTGCCCCAGAGGCAAGTAGCAATACTTTTCTATCACTGTCTCTAATTGCTTCACCGAGTGCACGACCTGCACGAAGGAAATCTTCGTGTGTTCCAGTTTGACAGACAGACATGGAGATCCATTTCTTGTCATCTAGGCCTCTGCCTAGGTAGTGCCAAAGGTTTACTGTTGCATAAAAGATTGGCAGGTGCGGGTCTGCAATAGGTGTGACCCAGGTACCGTTCTTTTCCGCATAGTTATGCACAGCATTAGCTAATTCAGGGTCACCTTTCATGGCGTAAGGAATCTGGGACATTCCTCTTGGAAGTTCTTCAGAGGTAAACAGGCCCGATCTCTCTGCAGCAGAGGTGATAACAAACTCAACTGTTGTTGCCCAGTGGCTGTCTAAAACAACCACTGTGTCATAGTCCAGAGTCTCAAAGACATCTTTACGAAGTTTCTTTAGTCCTGGAACTAGAGAGAGCTCTTTACCGTCATTGATGTCGTATCGAACTGCCTCAGGCAACATGATTGTTGGTACGTGAGCTAGTAATGCTGCTCCTACTACTTCTCCCATGATCTATTCCTTCCATCCATTAGGTGATACCACTGTGTTTTTCACATCTGCGTAGAAATCAAATGACCAGTTACCGCCTTCACGGCCAATACCTGACTTCTTTGAGCCACCAAAAGGTGCTCGTAAGTCTCTAACAAAGAAGCAGTTAACCCAAACGGTTCCTGCTACCAATTCCTTAGCAACCCTTTCTGCTCTTACTCTGTTACCTGAAACCAATATTGCAGCTAGGCCAAACTCAGTTGAGTTAGCCATCTCAATCGCTTGCTCATCGGTTCTGAAGGTCTGAAGACAAAGAACAGGCCCGAATACCTCTGCTGTAACGATCTCTGAGGTTGGGTCTGGGTTCATGACTAAAGTTGGGCGGAAATAGAGGCCACCCAAGTCACTGTTAGGCTCTCCACCCATAACGATGTTGGCACCAGAGTCTTTAGCTCTGTCAACAAAGCCCTTGACTCTATCGAAGTGAACCTGGTGAATCTGAGGACCGATCTGAGTTGCCTCATCTCTTGGGTCACCCTGAATAATCTGCAGAGCCTTTTCCTTGAACTTCAGAGCAAACTCTTCAGCAATGTTTTCGTGAACAAGAATTCTGGTTCCTGACAAACAAACCTGACCAGCATTGTCATACTGTTCTACTGCTAGCTCTACTGCTAGATCCACATCCGCATCTTCTAGAACAACACATGGAGATTTGCCTCCAAGTTCAAAAGAAACTGGAGTTAAGTTATCTGCTGCTGATCTACCAATAATCTTTGCTGTTGGAACTGAACCAGTAAAAGAAATACGAGAGATACCATGGTGAGCCACCAGAGCTGCTCCAACTTCAGAACCAAAACCTTGAACAACATTGAAAACACCATCAGGTATTCCAGCCTGCTTAGTTAGATCTGCAAAGTACGATGCACTCAACGGAGTCCATTCCGCAGGTTTAAGAATGACAGTGTCACCAGATGCAAGAGCAGGCCCGATCTTCCAGGTAGCGAGCATAAGAGGAGCATTCCAAGGTGTAATCAGAACTGCAACACCTGATGGGTCCCAAGAAATTTTGTTGGTGTGTCCTCTGGTTTCAAAATCAGGATGGTGTAATTCATTGATTGCCCACTCAGCAAAGAATCGAATGTTCATGGCTACTCTTGGCATAACTCCGCGGCGGTGGGATCTAAGCAGTGAACCGTTATCCATGGTTTCAAGCTGAGCGAGAGTCTCAATGTTCTCTTCAACTAATGAAGCAAGTTTCAAGAGAAGTTCACCTCTGCCTTTAGGGCCAAGGGCAGCCCAAGCAGGGAAAGCTTTTCGTGCGGCAGCAACAGCCAGGTCAGCTTCTAGGGCAGAGCCTCTAGATATTTCACCAAGGAAAGAACCATCAACTGGGGAAGTGTTAGTAAAGGTCTCAGAAGAGGCGACTCTTTGTCCACCAATGTAATGGCGGGTGTCTATCTGCGTGCCAACAACTTCTATGGTGTTCACTGGTCTAGTCCTTAAATTTGCCTATTCATTAGGATACTAACGATTAATATTAGGGCATACTTAAGGGGTATAAACCCCATGTTTCATAACGATTCGTGCAAGGAGTAAGACCATGGCTAGCCGCCCAAAGATAGCAATCGTTGGCAGGTTCACAGATCATGCCTCTGCAATCAGGAGCCTTGGCGTAGTCTCTGCCCGCAGACTCCTAGAGGCAGTCTGGGCAGCAGGAGGCGAACCAATCACCTTTCTACCGGTTGAGAACCCTAACTGGGCAGAAAGACTTCAAAACATTCAAGGAGTTCTAATCCCAGGTGGGGGAGACATAGACCCAAAGTGGTATGGGGAAGAGCCAGAGACCGAGGAGCTCTACGGAGTCGATGATCTCCAAGACGAGAATGATTTCTCGATAGCAAGATACGCCTTTGATAATGGGATACCTGTCCTAGCTATCTGCCGTGGCTTTCAACTAGTGAATGTGCTTATGGGTGGATCACTTGTTCAACACATGGATAAAGATCACAGACACTACATTCACTCAATCAAGATTGATAAAGATTCAGAAGGTCTTGGGCTCACAAACCCAGTCCTAGAAAGCTCATGCTTCCACCACCAATCCATCAAAGAACTAGGCAAAGGCCTAGAAGTATTGGCAAGGGCCGAAGAAGGTCACGTTGAAGCCTTCAAGATTGAAGCTAAGGCTTGGTCTTATGGAGTGCAATGGCATCCAGAAGACAACTACACAACAAACCAGCAGCAGATGGAGCTGTTTACAAAGTTTGTTTCAGAATCTGCTAAGAATTAGCTTCCGCAAATTTAGTTATTGCCCTTAGTTGATCTGCTAGTTGGCCTTGCTTAGATTGGGCAACAGCATTTGCAACTGCAGTTTCTTGGACGTTGAAAGCAGGAAACAGGGTGTCCATTAGTTTTCTGCCCTTGTTGGTCAGCTGAACAATTACTAGCCTTCCGTCGTCTTTGCTCTTGCTTCTAGTAATCAACGCTCGCTTCTCCAGGGTCGATAAAACGCCGGTAAGAGTTGCTTTAGAGAAACCGCCTTCTATGGCTATCTGCCGAGTCTCAATTGGTTCCCAGATCCATGTAACCCACAGCACCACAAAAGCAGTCCAAGATAGGTCTGATTTGGCTAGCACTGTTCTTTCTAGGTGGTTTCTTACTGAGTTGGCGGCTCTAAAAAGGTTTGAGGTAACGGCCATGGCCTCGAAGT
>JBIILH010000008.1:0-20172 GCA_044232765.1 Rhodoluna sp.
TCATCATTGGAGTTATTGCAGCGGTTAGACACATTCTCACCGTTGGCGCTTCTATGACCCTTGCCTCAGGAAAGTCTCAAGCAGATTTTGATAGAGCAGTAATTGAGCTTGGAATTAGCACAGGAATTGTTGTTGCTCTTGTCTTTGCGATCTTCTTATCTAAGGCTTCTAACAACCTAAAGGTAAAGTAGCTCAAAGCTCCCTCAAGTTAGACTTGGTACATGGGTAAGAACTACACACTCTTAGACGGCGGCCTTGCCACAGCTCTAGAAGACCTTGGTAATACATTCACTTCAGAGCTATGGACCGGTGAATTACTAAAGAGTGCTCCTGATCAGATTCGAGAAGCTCATGCTGCTTTTGTTAAAGCAGGCGCTGAGATCATCATTACCTCCGCCTACCAAGTTTCATTCCCTGGCTGTATAGCAAAAGGCTGGACTCACCTAGAAGTAGTCGATGCCCTAAAAAACTCCATTCAACTTGCCCGTGATGCGCACTCACCAAAGGTAGCTGCATCCATAGGTCCTTATGGTGCTTATCTTGCTGATGGTTCTGAATACAGGGGAAATTACGATGCCTCTGAAGCTGAGCTTAGAGATTTCCATAAAGAGAGATTAGAAATTCTTATTGCTTGCAAACCTGACTATCTAGCAATAGAAACTATTCCTGAGATCAGAGAAGCTCGAGTATTGCTTCAACTACTCAAAGATTTGAACAACACAATCCCAGTCTGGATTGCATTCTCCTGCAAAGATGGGCTTCACCTGAGCTCTGGTGAATCATTCAAGGAAGCAGGAAAGGTATCTAAAGAATTAGGTGCTGACTACATAGGCATTAACTGCACCAGCCCAGAACTAGTTACTTCTTTACTTGAATCAGCTAAAGAGTATGGGCCATTTGTTGTCTACCCAAATGCAGGTCGTACCTGGAATGAGAAACTAAAGCGCCTCGAGGGTTCTGCTGTGAAGTTGTCAGATGAACACATTCAACAGTGGGCTGATTGTGGAGCGACCATAATTGGTGGTTGCTGCGGAATTGGACCAGAAGAAATAGCCCAAGTTTCTCGATAAGTATTAGTGGCCCATTCGGCAGAACTCGTCTACCTTTTCTGTTCTTCCAGCAACAACCATCAAATCTCCCTTTTCAATAACTGTTTCAGGAAATGATGGCTGATATGTTGAACCGGCTCTCTTAGTTGCAACTACTGTGATTCCATGTTCAGATCTGAACTTCAACTCAGACAGGGTCTTACCGTGGAATAGATCTGGTGCTTCTGTTTTGACCATGACGAAATCTTTATCAAGCTCAACGTAGTCAAGAGAATCTCCTGCCACCATGTGAGCCACACGCTTACCCATGTCCATCTCCGGGAAGATGACGTGGTGAACACCTAGTTGCTCAAGGATTCGTCCGTGAGCTGTACTTGTAGCCTTTGCCCATACCTGTGGGATACCTAGCTGAAGTAATAGTGAAGCAGTCAGAATGCTTGATTCTAGATCGCTACCAATAGCTACTACCGCTGAGTCGAAGTCTTGAATGCCAAGCTCTCGAAGAGCAGCTTCATCGGTTGTGTCAGCTTGGACTACGTCAGTAAGTTTGTCTGAGATGTTCTGAACAATCTTTTCATCAGCATCAACACCTAGAACTTCTCTACCCTCTTTGATTAGCTCTAAAGCTAGTGAGGTTCCGAATCTACCAAGCCCGATAACTACGATGCTTCTGGCTTCTAGCTTTCTACCTGCTGTACCTTTTTTACGATTAGGCAATTGATTCTCCATTCGGGTGTTGACTGTTTTGTTCGATTACCTCTAGGACACTAGTTAATACTAGGTTCCTTTCAGTAGCTTGTAGGTTGTTTAGATTAGCCAATTAGCGGGCTTTCTCTAGGGTATTCAAAGTGTCTCTTGGTCTTTCTAAGAGCTAGGGATGTCGCCACAACAATTGGCCCTAGACGACCAAACAGCATTACTAGTGAGAGCAAGAACTTGGCATGGTCAGGAAGATCTGGGGTAATACCGGTGGAGAGACCAACAGTTCCAATTGAAGAAATAATCTCAAACAGTAACTGATCGGTAGTGAAGTTGGTTGTAAATCTCAGAATGAAGAGTGCACCAATAATCACTGCCGAGTAAAGGGTAACGATTGTAAGAGCTTGTCTCTGCATAGACCTTGGCAGTCTTCTGTTTCCTACGTTTACTGCTGCATCTCCACGAATTTCTGTGTAAACGATAAAGATCAGAATTACAGCAGTACCGATCTTGATACCACCAGATGTAGAACCGCTAGCTCCACCGATGAACATGAGTATGTTGTAACCAATCCAAGAACCTGGATCCATTTCTCCGGTAGGAATTGAGTTGAAGCCAACTGTCCTAGTCATTGAAGCGTTGAAGAGGCTGGACATTAGTTTTTGTAGCGGGTTATCAGAACCCATGGTGGCTGAGTTGTTCCACTCCGCTATTGCTGTGCCTAATGTGCCCACAGCAGTCAAGACCAAGGTAGCCCACAAAACAATTCGTGAATTCAAAGACCACTGCTTTGGAACCGTGTAGCCAGCATCCTTACCTAATCTCTTGTAAACAACTAGCTTTAGTCGATCTCTGATCTCAGATAGAACTGGAATACCAAAAGAAGCAATTGTTGCAAAAACGACCATTGAAAGAATAATCCAAGGATCTTTAGCAAAACCAATCATGCTGTCCGCATACAGAGCAAACCCAGCGTGGTTAACAGTCATAAGAGAATGGAATGCTCCGTGAGTTATAGCTTTATCCCATGAATAGCCATACTCAGTAAAGAATCTAACCGCCAAGATAACAAACAGAATGGATTGGAAGAAGAGTAGCGTCTTCACAATTGTTCTCAAGTATGACTTGATGTCCATCTTTCTAGGTGCTGAGGATTCAGCTTGAACAGTTGATCTGTTCTTGATGGAAATCTTTCCATCCAAAAGAAAAGCCACCAGAGTTGCGAAAGCGATGATTCCGATACCACCCACCTGGACACCTAGAGCAATAACGACGTGGCCGAAAGTAGACCAATAAGTTCCAGTATCAACAGAAGCAAGACCAGTAACTGTGAAAGATGATGTAGAAGTAAGGAGAGCATCGAAGAAGTTTGTTGCTTCTCCTGATGCAGAAGAAATCGGCAACATTAGAAGAACTGTGCCTATAAGAATTAGAGCCGTGAAGGCTGCTGCAATCGACTGAGTTGCCGAAAGCCTTGGAAGTTTTATCATTTCAGGCTCTAATCTACTCTCTCGGGCTCAAATTGCTACTTTTAGCCCACCAGAGGTGCTAATCCCCTTTATCTGAGGCGTAATCGTCTAGAACTAGGCTCACGATGGCTGTTGCAGCACTTGTCTTACCTGGTCTGACAGCCTTGATTAGAGCGTTGATCTCCTGCTCTTTAGGAGCTAGTTTCCCTGCCTTAGCAAGTTCCAAGCCTGATACAACCTGACCCATGGATGACACCGTGTGAGTTGTATCTGCGGCAATCTTTCCCAAGGGAGAGAATTCCCAGTGATCTGGCTTCTCCCAGAAGATAACCGACTTTCTAGTTACCAGAGGATACTCAGCAATAAATGAAACTCCGTCAGTGATCATGACATCTGATGCAAGAGCTAAAGATGTGAAAGGACCGTCGATGTCGGTAAAGGTGTTTGGGAATGAATCCCACTTCTTCCTCCACAGTGTCAACTCTTCAAGAGTCATCAGATCTCTACCTGTCAAAGTTCCAAATAGGAATGGGTGTGGTCTTAGGACGAAGTCAATGTCTGGATGATCTTGTGCATACTCAAGCATTGAATCTTTTTGATTGGTGAAGTGACCGAAGTTCAACCAGCTAGCACCATAACTATGGTGAGGTGCCCAGATCACTCTCATTGGCTTTGTGCCATCACTAAGAGTTCTATCTATTGGCCATAGTGGTTCAACTTTGTCTTTAGCTTCTAGAAGCGCATCAATCTTTGGAGTTCCTGTGAGGAAGGCATGATCTGCTCTGCCGTTGTTATCAAAAGCTTCTTTAGTATCAGCATCTTGTAAGAACACCATGTGTGCTTGCTCATGAGTTGCTTGAGTGTATTGATGAAGAGCAACTCCATCAACCCCTGGTTCATTTACTAATGAAGTTGAGAAGTAGGGAACATAACAAACTTTGGTGAACTCAACTAGTTTCTCAATTTGGTAGTTCTTCTTGTAATTTCTTTGCCAAGGGTAGTTTAGGAAAACATAGTCTGGAGCAAGTTCTTTTAGTCTTGCTAAACCATCTTTACTTTTCTTGAACTTGAATCTCTCATGTTCAATACCGAGTGTGTCAAGGTATGAACTAACTAGTTCCTCATCACGAAACTTCTCATAGCCTGTGAGCTTTCGAGGCATCGTGATAACCATTGGATCAAATCTAGAATCAGATCTCATCTGCTTATAAATAGCATCAAAAGCATCCCACGCTTCAAAGTAGAAGGTAAGGAAAATAACCTTGATTGGCTTAGGCACGTTAGTTTGCCTTCAGCATAAGAACGTACTGACCGCCACCTTGAATGATGTCAACCTTGAATTGTGAATCAGGAGAAAATCTTGAGAGTCTGTCTACGAGCCAGGTAGCTGCTAGATCAGCATCCTTGCTATCAGCACAGCGACCAATAGCCTCTTTGCCACCCTTCTTAGCCAACCGCTCGACTGTTGCAATAATCGGAGCAGGTTCAAAGACCATCAAATGAGCTGGCCATTGAATAACAGGTTCAATCTTGCCCTTCATGGTGTTACAAGCTCTATGGGCTAGACGCTCATTAGCCTTATCGCCCTTCTTGGCTTTGACAACAAAATAGCTATCAGCAGAAGGACCGCGATCGTTGTTGACGGAACCTTCAGAATCCACTGGCTCATCACAAATCCAGCAAACCCAGTTATCCCTCTGGCCTACTACGTCTAGATCACTCATTGGTTAAGGTTACGCCAAAAGAGTGCCTTAATATCAGTTGTATAAGTTGAAAGGAAGGCCAATGGCCGAGAAGAAAACAACTGCAAGTTTCACAGCAGCAGAACGCCAAGCAATGAAGGACCGCGCCGCTGAGGCTAAGCAGGCAGCTAGCGGAGCAGCTGATCTAAAAGCATTCATGGAGAAAGTAAATGAGATGCCAAAGGATGAAAAGGCTATGGCTCTCAAGATTCAAGAGCTAGTGGCCAAGAATGCTCCTCACCTCATTCCAAAGACCTGGTATGGAATGCCTTCTTTCTACACTCCAGGTAAGACAGGTAAAGTAATCATCTTCTTCCAAAACGCAGCTAAGTTTAAAACCAGACTTTCGACGCTAGGTTTCTCTGAGCACGCGAATTTGGACAGTGGAACATTCTGGCCATCTTCATATGCACTCACCAAGATAACTCCAAAAGTTGAAGCAGAAATCAAAGCTCTGATCAAGAAGGCAGTTAGCTAGACCTGAAATAACTAAACCCCCGGAAATTACTCTTCGGGGGTTTAGTTTTAATCTCTTTCTGTTACTTCACCTTTTTAGTTGTTGTCTTTGAGGTGTTGTATGTGGTGCCCTTAGAGTTCTTAGCAGTGACCATGACTCTGATGTACTTTCCTCTATCAGACTTAGTCAACTTCAATGAGCTTGAAGTCTTGCCTGAGATTACAGAACACTTAGAAGAAGTTGCTGGCTTCGACTTTAGGGCCACCTTACCTAGAACTGAACAGCGGTACCAGGTGTACTTGTATGTGATAGTTGAGCTTCCACTCCAAAGACCTTTAGAAGAAGTCAAAGTGACTCCGACCTTAGGTGTCTTAGTTGACACTGAGGCAGCTTTTCTAATTGAAGGCTTCACCTTAGTTGCTGGCGGTTCTGGAACAACAGGCACGATAGTGATCTGTGGTGTTACTGCTCCATTGACTGCAAGGTTGTCTACGTAGAAGACTTCATTGGCTGCTGTTACCTGGAAGTCCGGGAAGATAACTAGCTTGTCGTACTTGACTAAGCTTGACCAGCCTGAAGAGGTTGATAGGTCAAACTCAATGTTGTTCCAACCAGCGTCAGCAGGCTGTGTCATTGAAACAGCTAGCGTGGCACCATTCCAGAGTTCCAGCCCGACTGGGCTTCCACCCTTAGGTGAGTAATAGTTGAAGGTCACCTTGGTGTTGGTTTCATCGCTGTATCGGAAGGAACCATCCAGACTGACAAGCGCATTCACTCCAGACCATTCTGCTCCAGACTTTGTGATTGCCAGTGCGTTACCGCCAAGACCACCTGCAGGAGCTTCTGTGATAACAGCTGTCGCTCCACCAAAAACTCCGTGAGGCTGGTCATCAACGGCTGTTGCTGTAAGTAGCGCGCCGAGAGAATCGTCGCCTTCAAAAGTTAGAAGAGTTTCAACGGCTTCGCCAGCACCAGCGTTTCCGCCACCGCCTCCACCGCCACCACCAGGAATTGATGCACCGACTGCACCATTGAAAGCTAAGTCATCCAAGTACCAAGGGTTATCTCCACCAGGTCCTGTGAAGTCAAAGAACACGATTGCTCTTGGATAGTCCTGGGTTAGGTTTCCACCAACTTCAAAGTTGAAGCTGTACGTCTTCCAACCAGCGACGCTAGTGTTTCTGATTTCTACAACCTGAGAAGGGTGATCGATGCTTTCAAGCTTCAGCATGATGATTTTTCCAGACACTGGAGAGTGAATGTTGGCCTTCACAACAAATGATGATGCAGAGATCAAAGATGCTGCACGAGACTTTGAAACCAGCACGGTTCCTGCATTGTTTCCTGTTGTGGTTACCTTTAGAGCTTTTGTTGAACCGATTGAACCGTCAGCAGGCGCATCGGTAACAACGCTTGATGTAGCCCCGTTGAAGTCAACTAGTTCGTAGCCCGATGTGTCGTCTGGCTCAAAATTCAGAAGAGTAGATGGAGTTGAACGCTCCTCTGGAACAATAATCTCTGCTGAGTCTCTAAAGCCAGGAAAGGAAATGTTGTCAACATACCAAGTGGTTAATGGTTTAGATCCTGATTCTGTCGCGCAACCAATCCCCTTGAAATCTGGCATGAAAACAAGTTGGTTGTAATTCAATGCTTGGTTAAAGTTTGCTGAGTAGTTGAAAGTAAGGGTCTGCCAACCTTGGACAACTTTGAGGCTTCGCTCTATCGATCCACCACCCTCCAGCTTCAGCACAAAGCAGCGGTCTTCTGAATCAGGCGAGTAAACAGAAATCGTACCTGTCTTGTTTGCGTTTGAAATAAGGCTAGAAGTTGCAGGGAAAATTAGTTTTGTTCCTGCCCATGCTGCTTCTTTGGTCTCTACTTTAAGAGCCTTGCCAGAAGTGAATCCTTCACCTGCAGGTTGGTCAGAAACAAGTGTTCCTACACCGCCATCAAAGTCAACGCCGTCATAGGTGACCATTGAATCAAAGTTTTGTGTATATGGCACTACAGCTGCGTTAGCGGCAGAGATGCCTGCGGTAATGAGAGGAAGGGCTAGTAAGCCAGCGATTATTTTGCGAAACACGTATTGCCTTTCAGGATGGACGCTTCGCACAAAACATCGATGTAGTTATGAGCCTAGAGCCTACCTGGGGACATGAACCGGCATTTCCACAGTTATTTGGTAACGATTCAGTCACCTCAAAGCACAGAGCTCAACCCTGTACATAGGCTATTTCTATCAAGGCATGGGAGTCCTAATGGAAAAATGTACGAGATGTGGGGAAAACAGAGTTGGCCTAGAGCGTTACTGCGCTAACTGTGGCTGGGATGTGTCCAAAAACAAAATGAACCTAGTTGGCCGCTGGCTTTCAGGGGGAGGCTGCCTATTGGCCCTATCCCCAATAGCAATTGCCATCCTCACAACCCCTATTGGTGGGAACATGTTTAGCACTGGAGGAGATGGTGGTGGAACCGCTCTGTTTTTACTTTTAGTTACGTTACCAATTGGAGCAGTAGCTTCAATCCTTGGTCTTATTCTTTGGCTCAGCAATAGAACAAAGTGACTCTTTAGTCGTAATAAACGTTCTTTAGGTTGACTCTAATAATTCGGTCGTCTAGTGCATTCTCGCCACCGCTAGACCAGCCACCACGACCATCTCTGTTACTGGTGATAAGCCATAGAGATCCGTCTGGAGCAAGGGTAGCTTTTCTCAAGCGACCGAAACTTCCTTTGAAGAACTCTTGTGGCTCTCCTAGTTTCTTGTCTCCAAGTACAGGAATAAACCAAAGCTTTCCACCTCGAAGGCAAGCAGAGATAAGTGTCCTCTGCACATGAGTGATTCCACTACAAGCAGCTTCTGATGGATGCCAAGTCAGGATTGGTGGAGTGTACCTAGAATCAGTAACCAACACATCCTTGGATGGCATTGAAGGAATGTTTGGTGTAGGAGCAGGATTCTTATCTGTGCCTTGTGCATCTGATCCTGGATTACCTGGTTCAAGAGGTGTTTCAACAAACTTGTATAAACCTTCAGCTATAGGCCAACCGTAGTTCTTACCCTTTTCCAAAAGGTTTAGTTCATCCCAGGTGTCTTGACCAAATTCGGTGGTCCACATGTTTCCAAACTCATCCCAAGCCATGCCCTGGGTATCTCTAAATCCTTTAGCCCAAACTAAAGAGTTGCGAGGGTTATCTTCTGGAACAGATCCGTCTAAGTTAACTCTCAACACAGAACCAGCTAACTTATTCCAGTTTTGTGAAGTAGCACCTTTCATACCAGAATCACCTAGGGTTACCCAAAGTTTTCCGTCAGGGCCAATGGCTAAACGTCCACCATTGTGTGTAGTTGATTTACCGCTACGTTCAATACCTTTAACAATCACTCTCTTATTAGCAAGAGACCAAACACCAGCATCATCTGTGTTTAGGTCATACTTGAGAATTCTGTTGTCATTCAAAGTGGTGAGGAATACGAAGAGTGAAAGTTTGCCGCCCAGGCGATCAGCAGCATAGGTCATACCTAAAGTTCCACCTTCGCAGAACTTTAAACATGGCGGAGCTGCTCTTGTGAAGCCAACCTTTGAGACCTTAAAGTCTTTGCTAATTAGAAGAATAGAGCCGGTATCTCGTTCATCAACTAGAGCCTGACCATCTGGAAGGAACAAAAGCTCCCATGGAGCTTTCAGACCTGTGACAAGATTTTCTGGCTTACCAGTTGGAACAACATAACTGCGTTTTTCCACTTCAACAACTTCTACAACAGGAGGCTTTACCTCTGGTTTAGCCTCAACTTGTTGTGTGTCTGAACTGAAGGAAAACACTCCACCAAGCATGATTGCAAAGACCACGACGAACTCAAAGAGAGGGTCTTTCCTGGTCTTTACCGCTTTAGGCATGCCTGTTCCTGAATGATGACTTAACTGTTTATATAGGCAGAATACTTTGAATATCCAAGGTATTTGTTGAGCCTTGCCGAACTCATCTCAAAAGCCATGAATAGAGTGAAATACGTTCGATTATTCGGTTATGGGGCTAGCCGAAATACCTTATGAGCACGTATGGGAGGACCATAGCTGTTGAGACTATGGTCACAGGGATTCCATACTTAGCAAACTGCCAGAAGGTGATCTTGTAGCCGCTGGCATAGGCCAGTCCTATGGCAACTACGTTTGCACTTGCTCCAACGATAGTCATGTTGCCACCGAAGTCAGCTCCGAAAGCTAGTGCCCACCAAAGACCATCATTGCCTTCGCCGATGGTGGTAATGGTGTCGTTAAGTTGCTGCACTACAGGTGCCATTGATGTCACGTAAGGAATGTTGTCAACGATTCCTGAAGCTAAAGCTGAAACAACTACTAAGGCACCAGCGGCTAGGCCTCCATCATTTCCAACAAAAGTCCCAATAGCGTCAGCGACCGTCTTCAATGCGCCAACATTGACTAGGGCACCAACCATGATGAACAATGCTCCGAAGAACACAAGTGTGCCCCACTCGACATCTCTAGCAAACTCATTTGGCTTCAGGTTGCTGATCATAACCAAAGCGCCAGCACCAATCATTGCAATTACTGAAGGCTCAAGGTGCAGCACAGAGTGTAGAACAAAAGCAACAATAACCAGGGTCAAAACAACAAGGCTCTTGATCAATAGTGTTTTGTCCTTGATGAAACTATTGGCATTTAGGGTCATAACAGACTTGCGATCTTCAGCATTGTTCTTGAGGTCTTTGTTGAACATCAGAACCAGCATTGGAATGATTACTGCCAACACAACAAGCACCATAGGTGCCATGTGGATTAGGAATGAGTTGAAGTCCAAATCTGCTTTGGAAGCAATAATGATGTTTGGTGGGTCTCCAATCAAGGTAGCTGCTCCACCAATGTTTGAAATGAATACTTCAGCCAGGATAAATGGCACTGGGTGAACCTTTAGATATTTGGCAACCATGATTGTCATAGGAACGGCAAGCATGATGGTGGTTACGTTGTCCAATAGTGCTGAACAGAAGGCAACAAGCATCAAAAGATATACGAATGCCTGGCGTGGACGCCCCTTAGCAAGTTGAATAGCTTTGATAGCTAGGAACTCAAATAGCCCGGTCTTGTGAATGACGCCGACAATGATCATCATTCCTAGAAGTAGGAAGATAACATTCCAGTCGATACCGGTCTCGTGGCTATAGAAAGCAGCATCAGCATTGGTTGCACCAATGATGATCATTACGGCTGCACCAGCACAGACGACGGCTACACGGTTGATTTTTTCTGTTGCGATGAATGCATACGCAATTAGGAATACGGTTACTGCGGCAATAGTTAACATTCTTTTATCCAATCGGTTAAAGGCGAATTACTTCGCCGACCCGACTTCCCAGCACACCACTATCAGTTTAGCCCATAGGCATTACCAATTGACCTGCCAACTTAGCTTTGTTGGCTAGGCTATTGCTCATGTCCAAAACCGTCGTTGCCAACCAAGGCAAATCTCGTAGTTGGTTATTCAACTACTTTGGTGCTGGGCTTATCTGGGGATCCTCGTTCTTCTTCATCGAGTTTGCTAATGCTTCGCTTTCCCCTATAGGGGTGGCTTTCTGGAGATGCGTCCTTGGAGCTTTTACTCTCTACCTAGTCCTTCGCATTAAGAAGATCAGAATACGCAAAGACCTCAGATTCTTTATGCTCAGTTTTGTAGTTGGGCTCATCAACACCGCTATTCCGTTTACCCTCTTTGCCTTTGGTGGACACCATGTTTCCTCTGCTTTCTCAGGCATGGCTAATGCCATAACTCCAATTGCAACTGTCATCTTTTTACTAACAGTGTTTAGAGACGAGAAGGTTTCTAGAAACCAAATCTTTGGGCTGCTTGTTGGTGTTTTTGGAGTACTAACACTTATTGGAATTTGGCAGGGTGTCCAAACTGATTCTTGGCTAGCAGTAGTAGGAATTGTGATTGCTGCCAGCTGCTATGGGTTTGGTGGTCCTTTTATTCGAAAGTTCATTGAACCAAGAGGGCACCCTCTTGAAGTAGCTGCTTTTGGTCAGATAGCTGCTGCGGCAACCATCTTGCTACCTGTTTATCTAACCCAACCTCCAATGACTGCACCTTTCACCACCCAGTCTTTCGGCGCTCTTCTTGTTCTTGGAATCTTCGGAACAGGTATTGCCTACACAATGTATTACCCACTGCTAAGACAAGTTGGTTCTGCTGTTTCCTCAACAGTTACCTTGCTTGCTCCACTGGTTGCAGTAACTCTAGGAGTAGTTGTTCTTGGAGAGAAACTAAGTTGGTTTGAACCAGTAGGTGGATTCATTATTCTCATTGGTGCAGCTATTGCACAGGGTCTATTTAGAAGACGTAAATCTCTAGCTATGTAATTACTTGATTTTCACATCAAGTCTTAGTTCACCCCAAGCACCTTTAGGAACAGCGGGCCTCATTGGTTTCACTGGAGCAATCAGTTTGAATTCTTTACCTAGTTCTGGACGAGTATCATTTTCACCCTTGTTCGGCCAGAACGCACATGCCCACTCTGCTTGAGCAGCAATGCTGAGAGAAGGGTTCACTCCTGGGTTAGCCGATAGTGCTGAGCCATCGAGAATGTGTAGTCCTGGTTGACCAAAAGCTCGAAGGTAACCATCAAGCACACCTTCTTTGGCATTGGGAGCAATAACAGATCCACCTAGGAAGTGAGCAGTCATCGGAATACCAAAAGGTTCAGTAACAACAGCTCCTGCAGTTCCATTGAACTGTTCTGCTAGTTCTTTGGCCAGCTTGTGACCTTCTGGCACCCATGCTGGGTTCACTTCGCCATAACCCTGTCGTGAAGTTAGTTTTCTACCGAATAAACCACGCTTACTAAAAGTAGTTAGTGAGTTGTCTCTAGATTGCATAACCAAGAGAATCAGTGTTCGCTCAGGCCAGGTGCGAAGGTTATACATACTCGGAAGAGAACCAAACTTTTTGATTGATTCAACTATCAATCTCCAAACTGTTGGTTTCTGGCCCTTAGGTCCTGAAGCCATAATGCTCTCCATGATTCCCATGAATCCAGAGCCTCTTCCATATCTAACTGGCTCTACGTGAGTGTGTTCATTAGGGAACACACTTGATGTGATTGACGAACCTTTAGAGAAATCAATCTCTTTACCCTTAGCTACAACTCCTAGTAGAGATTCACTATTAGTTCTACTCAAAGAACCAAGAGTTGAACTGATTCCTTGAAGATGGCCTTTACTTCTTACTTTGTGTAAAAGCTTTGCACTACCTAAAGCACCAGCAGCAATTATTACCTGATCGGCAGTGTAGACATTCTTCTTTACCCAACCGGTAGCAGATGAATGTCTAGCCTGAATCTCATAGCCTGAGCTTGAATCGATGATGTCGGTAACAGTGCTGTTAGCAACAACCTCAGCACCTACCTGCTCAGCTAGATAAAGGTAGTTCTTCACAAGAGTGTTCTTCGCTCCATGCCTGCAACCAGTCATACACTCACCACAGTTAATACAGCCAGTTCGCTTAGGACCTACCCCACCAAAGTATGGGTCTTCAACTTCTTTGCCTGGTTCACCGAAGTGGATACCTAGAGGAGCCATCTGGAAAGTATCTCCATAGCCCAACTTGTCGGCAGCCTTCTTCAGTTCTATATCCGCTGGTGACATATAGGTATTTACTTCAACACCAAGCATGCGCTCTGCTTGAGAGTAATAAGGAGCTAGTTCTTTCTCCCAATCACACATATTCGCCCAAGAACCAGTCTTGAAGAAAGTACTCGGTGGGCGATACAAAGTGTTGGCATAAACCAAAGATCCTCCGCCAACACCGGCTCCTGACATGACCATCACATTTCTAAGTAGGTCAATTCTCTGGATACCTTTGAGGCCAAGTCTTGGGAAGAAGAGGAACTTCTTTAGGTTGAAAGAAGTCTTAGCAAAATCAGTGTCTTTGAAACGAGCACCGGCTTCAATTACTAGAACCTTGTAGCCCTTTTCAGTTAGACGAAGTGCAGAGATAGATCCGCCAAAGCCAGAGCCCACGATGACCACATCGTAGTGATTCTCTTTTGGCTTTGAGGTAGACATGTGAACTATGGGTGTCTAAGCGGGCTTGCTGGCAGACGTTCCTGAGAAACCCACTTCTCCTGGTAACCAGTTGATGAGTTCATTAGATCTAGGAATGGCTTCGGATCAAACTCTTCAGGTCCCATAACTCCAACACCTTCCCAAACACCAGTTGCTAGAAGTTCTAGAGCGATCAGTGGGTTGAAAGCAGTTTGAGCAACAACAGCCTGAGCTTCAATAGCAGCCATAGTCACAGCGTTGTCAGCTACGTGATATAGATAGGTGGCTCTAGGCATTCCATCCTTGCCCTTGCCTGTAACTAGAACACCTGCACAGGTCTTACCTGTCATGCGAGGACCAATGGTTGCTGGATCTGGAAGCACTGAGACAACTACGTCTCGAGGAGCTACTTCAACTGGACCCTGAGCCGAACGAACACGAACAGGTGCAGTTGAATCAAGACCTAGCATGTGTAGGGTCTTTAGTACTCCAATGAAGTCTGACCCTAGTCCGAACTTGAAGGTAACTCTGCCAACATCCATTGTTCTAGGAATCATGGTGATTTCTTCGTGTTCAACGTTCACACACTCAACAGCACCGATACCTTCCGGGAACTCAAAGATCTCAGGCTCGCTGAAAGGCTCTGTTGTGAACCAACCTTTCTTTTTTTCGAAAAGTGTTGGTGGGTTTAGGCACTCTTCAATAGTTGTCCAGATTGAGAATGAAGGAGCAAAGATTTCATTTCCTTCATCATCAGTAACGCTTAGGTTTCCACCGTCTTTGACTGATACTTCATCAATCTCGCTGAATAGGTGATCTGCTGCATATCTGGCAAAGATGTTGCTTAGACCTGGCTCAACACCGATACCAACTAGAGCAAGCTTTCCAGCTCTCTCCCACTGTTCGTGAAGCGCATACTGTGAATCACCTAGTTTGATTCCAGTCTTATGGAAAGGGTCTTCTTCATTCTTCTCGCTAAGGCTAAGTGCCATATCTAGATAGTGAACACCTGCTGTGTAGCAAGCAGAGAAAATGGTCTGAACGAACTTAGGCTCAACAGCGTTAAGTACATGTGTGATGTTTAGCTCTGTGATTAAAGTTGCCATTGATGCTGCGTTAGATGCATCGATCTTTACTGAACTAAATCTTGAGGCGACTTCATCGCCATACTTGTTTTGAATCCAGTCGATAGTTCTATCTGCTCTTGATTGGTCGTAGTCGCTAACGACCATTTCTTCAAAGAAGTTTCTTGTTGCTGCAATCTTGGCAATAGCGTCTCCAACGCCACCAGCTCCTACAAGCAAAATACGCATTTGTTTCACAACCTAAATAGTCTCTATTCGCCAACGTCGTTGCTGGCTTTCTTAAGCCTACCTAAGCGGTTAGTTCTCGCCTGCTCTTGAGCGAAGTCTCTGGAGAAACTCTTTAGTTCTAGCCTTCTGAGGGTTCTCAAAGAAGTCTTTAGCTGGTCCTTCTTCAATGATTACTCCGCCATCTAGGAAGACAACCCAGTCAGCCACATCTCTAGCAAAGGAGAGCTCATGGGTAGCCATCAAGATTGAGGTTCCTGAAGCCTTTAGATCTCTAATGAGTTCAAGTACTTCCCCAACAAGTTCAGGGTCTAGAGCACTAGTTACTTCATCAAGAAGCAACAGGGTTGGGTTAAGAGCAACAGCTCTAATAATCGCTGTTCTCTGCTGCTGACCACCAGATAGTTTGTCTGGATAGTCATCAGCTTTTTCAGCAAGACCGATACGTTCTAGAAGACCAAGAGCATGGGTCTTAGCCTCTGCTGCAGGCATACCTTGAACATGTCTAAGGGCAAGAGTGATGTTTTCAAGAATAGATAGGTGAGCGAAGAGGTTGAACGCCTGGAAGACCAAACCAATCTGTCTTCTAATCTCATCTTGGTCTACCCGTGGATCTGAGATGTCAACGTCATTAAGAAGTATCTGACCATCGCTGATTTCTTCAAGCAGGTTCACGGATCTCAGAAGAGTTGATTTACCAGAACCAGAAGAACCAATTAGAGCAACAATCTGACCTCTGTAAACCTCAAGGTCAATACCCTTTAGTACTTCTTTGTCTTCAAAGTTCTTACGAACAGCCTTGACGTTCAAAATCATTGGACCAAGCTCAGCTGGGCTTTCTAACTTACTCATAGAACACCTCCAGCCTGCTCACGCTTAGCTAATCGGTTGGTTACATAATCAGCTGCTCTAACAGTTGGAATTGCTAGAAGAACAAACAACAAACCAGAAACAACATATGGTGTGAAGTTAGCAAACTGAGCAACTTCAATCTGAGCTGCTCTAACAGCATCAACAGCGCCTAGTACAGAGATAAGACCAACGTCTTTCTGAAGTGAAACAAAGTCATTCATTAGAGGTGGTGCTACTTTTCTAAAAGCTTGTGGCAAGACAACTAGTCTCATGGTCTGGCTATAGCTAAGACCAAGAGATCTTGCAGCCAGTCGTTGAGATGGGTGCACAGCTTCAATACCTGCTCTAAATACTTCAGCAACATATGCACTGTAGGTAAGGGTTAGAGCAAGAGTACCTAGAACCTCAACTGGAATTCTTCCTAAGAATTCAAGACGAAGACCTGGAATACCAAAACCAACTAGATACAAAACAATAATCAGAGGTAGGCCTCTGAACAGATCAACATAGCCTCGAGCCAAGAGTCTGATTGGAGTAAAGATAGGCGAACGAAGAGTTCTAAGTAGAGCAAGCGTTAGACCAAAGACTAGAACTCCGATTACTGAGAAGAACAAGACTCTCAGGTTTAGAAGCAGCCCATCTAATACAGAAGGTAGGGCTGCAACAGCAGTTTCAAAGTTGAAGAAGCTCTGCTCAACTCTTGGCCAACCAGGTGAGTTCACTAGTGAAAGCCAGGCAATAACAGCAAAAGCTATTGTGCTTATAAATGCAACAAGTGTTGACTTTCTTTTCCGAGCTAAGCGGAAAGCCCGTCGGTCCAGCTCAATTTCACTTGGGCTGAACCTACGGGCTTCGCTATTACTCATAGGTATAGATTACTTCAGTACTGGTACACCAGCATCTGCTGTTAGCCACTGCTCTTCTAGCTTGGCTAGTGTGCCATCAGCACGTAGTTCATCAAGAGCCTTGCTTACTGCAGCAGTTAGCTTTGAACCCTTGTCTAGTACTAGACCGAACTGGTCACCCTTGTCAGCTGTTGGAAGCTGGCCAACGATCTTTCCACCGTCTAGTTCACAGCAAGATGCGTAAAGTGCTGTTGGAAGGTCTAGCACGATTGCATCAACCTGTCCGTTAGTAAGAGCAGCCTTTGCATCATCGTTTGAGTTGAATGCAAGCGCATCCTGAGTCGGCTTGATGACGCTACCAATTGCGTTGAATGAAGTAGTTCCAGTTGCAGCACCAATTAGGTATCCCTTTAGATCAGCAATGCTTGTAGCACTTGCTGCTGGAGATGACGCTACTGTTACAACAACCTGAGCTGTCTCGTAGTAAGGGCTTGAGAAATCAATGTTTGCCTTACGCTCTTCAGTGATTGAGTACTGCTGCAAGTTGAAGTCAAAGTTCTTAACTCCAGGAGCAATTGCCTCATCGAAAGTTGTGCGAACCCAAACAACATCTTCAGCTGCAAAGCCAAGCTTTTCAGCAACTGCATATGCAACTGCAGCTTCGAAGCCTTCGCCTGATTCAGGGTTGTCATCAATAACCCATGGGAAGTAAGCAGGGTTACCTGTTCCAATAGTTAGTTTGCCTTCAGTGACTGTGTCGCCGGCGATGCTGCCTGTTGAACAGGCAGTTAGTGTTGTAGCCAATAGCACTGCAGCAGCAGCTGCAAACCCGCGCCATAGCGTTTTCTTTGGTAAAGCCATTTGTGAACTCCTTTAGGTTTTTAAGTATGTTTCAGATACATTTTGCCCTAAATATTGGACCTTAAAAACCACTGTTACCAAGTGTTACCGTGCAGGCAAAAACTCCGCAGGAATGTTGGTGGCAACCAGGTAATTAGTGAAGATAAAGGTGGTTTCAAAGGTTGAATTGATCAGGTCATAGTCAATTCTGGCCTTGGCAGCAGCCTTATCTTCCTCTGTGTAAATATGAGCTGGGAAGTAGCCAGGCTTATAGAACATAAGGAAATAGTGGCCTTTAGGGCTAAGTCTTTCTAGGACTTCTGCATAAGACTCTTTAGCGAAGTACGCAGGAGCTCCGAAGAGGCCAATTATGGTCTCAAACTTTGAGTCCTTGTCAGATTCACTCCACTGCTCAAAAGTAGAGTTCACGGTAGCAAAGCCAGGGAACTTAGCCTGAAGTTTTTCTAGCATTCCAGCACTTGGGTCAACCCCTAGATAGTCATCTTTACTGATGTCGTTATAGGTAAGAGTCAATCCAGTTCCGCAGCCAAGATCTAATACTTTTCCTCTGATCCAAGGAGAAAGAATTCTAAATAGTGCTTGATCTTCTTCTTGAAATTCAGCAGATGCGTAGTGATCATCGTAACTCTTAGCGAATTCATCGTAGATTGCTTGAACTCTGTCTTGCTCTGAAGCGGACATGTATTTAGAGTCTCTCTAGAGCTTGGGTTAGGTCAGCAATAATGTCCTCGATGTGCTCAACACCAACAGACAGACGAACAAGGTCACCAGAAACTTCAATAGGAGTTCCCTTAACAGAAGCATGCGTCATTTCAGCTGGATAGTTAACCAATGACTCAACTCCACCAAGAGATTCAGCAAGAGTAAACACATGGGTGTTTTCACAGAACTTCTTTGCAGCTTTTGCACCACCAACAAGCTTGAAAGAAATAATTCCGCCAAAGCCATCCATCTGCTTTCTAGCAACATCGTGACCTGGGTGATCTAGAAGACCTGGGTAGTAAACAGCAGAAACTGTTTTCTTCTGGGTAGTTAGGAACTCTGCAACAGCCTGTCCATTAGAGCAGTGTCTGTCCATACGAAGAGCAAGTGTCTTTAGAGATCTGTGTGTTAGCCAAGCATCGAATGGTGATGAAACAGCACCAACAGCAAACTGAATGAACTCAATCTTCTTTGCTAGTTCTCCATCGTTTAGAACAACAGCTCCTCCAAGAACATCGCTGTGTCCACCTATGTACTTAGTAGTTGAGTGAATGACAATGTCAGCACCAAGTTCAAGTGGACGCTGAAGATAAGGTGTAGCGAAAGTATTATCAACAACTGCAACCGCGCCATGCTTGTGAGCAACAGCAGAGACCTTAGAAATATCAAAGATTGTCATCATTGGGTTTGAAGGAGTCTCAATCCAAACCATCTTGGTCTTACCTTCAATGAAAGCACTTTCTAAAGCAGCTTCATCATTTAGGTCAACGATTGTCAAGTCAACACCCCAGGCTTTGTGAACACGGGCAAAGAGTCTGTAAGAACCACCATAAAGATCATTAGCCAGAATCACGTGATCTCCGGGAGCAAGAACTCCGCGAATGATTGCATCCTCAGCAGCTAGACCACTTGAGAAGCTCATTCCAAAGCGTCCACCTTCTAGAGAAGCTAGAGCTTCCTGAAGAGCGGTTCTAGTTGGGTTAGCAGCACGGTTGTATTCATAACCTTCACGCAGATTGCCAACACCATCTTGCTTATGGGTGGTGGTCATGTGAATAGGTGGAATAACACCACCGGTCTTCTCATCTGGGTGCTGGGCTACGTGGATTGCTCTGGTTTCAAACTTTGACATAACTTCTTCCTTCCCCTTAAGCCTAGGGCAGTAAGTCAAACCCTGCTACCCAGGGTCAGCGCCTCTGAGCCTATGGATCTGGGCATTTATTGACTTGGCTTTCCTTCCTATGAAGCTACCTAGCATCGGACAATCAATCTTGTTCATCAGATCTACAGCAGCTCTGGCAACTATCGGAGGGTTCTCGAATCTTTCCATCCACTTGGCCAATAAATACACACCGAGCTCAGGATTTGCTTCCAGCCAGGAGATTAGAAATGTATCGGGATGCAAGACCACTAGGTTCCGGCTCAGTTCTTGCGGAAAGTCTCTTGTATTGTATGTGAGCAATACATCTGCTTTCCCATGAATGGCAGCTGCCAAGACGTGCTCGTCATCTTTATCCCTGCAACCGAGAGTTCCTATTAGCTTTTCGTAACCCCTAACTTCATTGTCATAAAAGTGGTTCATCACCCGGTCGAACATACGCTTGAGCTTCTCAGAATCTTCAGGAAATCTAGAGGTTAGGCTTTTTCGAGTTTCATCAAAGACTTCTTTAGTCCAAAGGAATTGGATGTGACCTCGACCTGCCATCGTTAGCAGAAAAGTACGCAGATAAAGTTTGTGAAGACAATCAGCGTCTACGAATACTCTCAGGCGTGACAACTGTGCACCGGGAAACGACTAATCATCTTTTCCCAGCTTTTGTTCCAAGTTCGACATTTCTCTAAGAAAGTCATCCTGATCTTGCATTATGGCTAAACGCAATACTTCCAAATTTTCAAATGACACTTTCCTGTGCCGGCCGACTTTGCTGACCGGAATGGAAAACTTTTCAAGCAACTTAATTAGTGTTGGCCGAGAGTAACCAAGGTAATCTGCAGCTTGCTGAGTGGTCAACAACTCCGTACCAGCCATGATGCTGAATGGTTGTCTTTGCCTTGTAAGTTCAGCGGTTGCTTGAAGTGTCGAAATTAGATTTGAACTCAAATCAAGTTTGTTCCTACCGATAACGAG
>JBIILH010000009.1:0-19807 GCA_044232765.1 Rhodoluna sp.
ATTCCTGTGCTAATTCCAAGCTCAATTACTGCTCTATCAAAATCTGCTTGAGACTTTCCTGAGGCAAGGGTCATAGAAGCGCCAACGGTGAGAATGTGTCTAACCGCTGCAATAACTCCAATGATGAGGAAGTTCTGTAGCTGGAATACACCATCTGTATATCTAGCAACAACAGTTCTTAGGATCTCGAGAATGATGATGATGAACAAAATATCATTGATGGCCTGGATCATTCCAGTAGGGAAGAAAGGAGAAGTATCGAAGACTCTCACAACAGAGAAGTAGAGAGCAGCTACTGCGATACCAAGGAGGAATACTCCCAGGATCACGTGGAAGAGTTCTTCTACTCGTTCCACCCATCTGCCTGGAATTAGTACCTTATGTCTATCTTTAGTCTCTTTCACCATATTGGAAATCTAGACCCAGAAGGGCAATATTCAAGCTAAATAGTGTTGCCTGATTATCACGGTATTATCTCGTTCTTGGCTGCCTTCTGACCATGAAACCTATGGTTTCTATAGCCACACCCGCTATTAGCCCAATAACAAGCACTGGAATCCACATTTCTAGGCTTAGCTGGGTAAACCCGAAGAACTCTGTGGTGATGGGTAGATAGAACAAGGCAAAGGCTAGAACAAGCATTACTAGAAGTATGCCCAGCTTGATCTTGTTAGTTGGTCTATCCAAGGAAGAGAGAACCCATAGACCAGTTATTGAAAGCAGTATGGCTGTGGCGGTCTGAGATTGCATCAGAGTCCAAGAAGAATCAGATCTCATGATTACTGACAGGACTATGACGGCAAGGCCTGTCACCAGTCCTGCAGGAATACAGAACAGCAGTGCTCTCTTTAGAAAACCTGGCTGATAGCGCTGAGAGTTAGGTAAGAACGCTAAGAGGAATGCAGGTATTCCAATAGTGAAGCCATCAACAGCTGAGAGTTGTCTTGGCAAGAATGGGAATTCCCAGAAGGTTATACCAAAGACAATTGCCAACATCATTGCCCAAGCTGTCTTAGTGAGGAACAACCTAGCTAATCTCTCCACGTTAGCTATGACTCTTCTTCCCTCACCAACAATCTCTGGAAGGGAAGCAAACCTATTGTCCAGTAGCACAAGGTTTGCTACCGCTCTAGTAGCAGCAGAACCTGAACCCATAGCTATGCCAAGATCAGATTGCTTGAGAGCTAGAGCATCATTTACGCCATCACCAATCATGGCAACTACGTGGCCTTGTTTCTGGAGAGCCATAATCATTAGCTTCTTTTGATCTGGTGTTACACGACCAAAGACAGCATGTTCTTCTAGTGCTTTAGAAAGTTCATCTATTTCAGTCGATAACTCCCTTGCATCAAAGCCAAGACCATCAAAATCTAGTCCCACAGATCTTCCTACACCTGCAACAGTTTCTGGATGATCACCAGATAGCACTCTCACCTGAACACCTTCAGATTTCAGATACTCCAAAGTGCTTCTAGCTTCTGGTCTTATCTCTTCTCTAAAGGTGAGTAGCACTAGAGGTGTTGCTTCTCTTTCTGATGCTGCTAGCAGTAGAGTCCTAGAACCATTGCTAGCTAATTCACTTACTTGTTTCAATAAGTCTTTATCTTTGGAGATAACTTCAGGAGCTCCAAGTACCCATTGAATTCCAGCTACCTCAATAGAACTGAATTTTGTTGTTGAAGTAAATTCAACTTCTCTTTCGATAGTTAGTCCTTGAGAAGGAAAGGAATCTTGCAGAGCCTTAGTAGTTGAACTACCTGAGGGTAGATGAGCAAATTCTCCAAGGATGGATTTCCACGCAGGGTAATCCTTAGCGGAAGGTAGTTCGATTACCTGATCTAACTCCATAGCTGAACCAGTTAGGGTTCCAGTTTTATCTATGCAGACAATGTCAACCCGGGCTAGCCCCTCAACAGCAGCTAGTTCTTGGAGTAGTACTTTACGTTTAGCTAACCTTGTTGCAGCGATAGCAAAGGCAATGCTGACAATCAGAACTAGCCCCTGGGGGACCATGCTTATGACGCTGGCAACTGATCCAACAATGGCATCTTGCCATTTGCTTGTGGCCTGCAGTTGACCGTAAATAACGATTGCGATTACTGGTCCTAGGGCCCAGCTAATCCAAACAATCACTTTGTCCAGAGCACGTCTTATCTCCGATGAGACTTTGGAGAATACCCTAGCCTCAGACACCAGTTTGCTTGAGTAGGTATTAGCTCCAACTCGGATTACCTTGACTAAAGCAGACCCTGAGGTGACTATAGAACCCGAGAGAAGTTCATCAGAAACAGACTTACTCACTGGTTCTGCTTCTCCAGTTAGCGGGGACTCGTCTAGTTCTAGCCCGTTCGTTGATAGCACTACTACATCAGCTGAAAGCTGATCTCCTGCCTTGATTTCAATCAAGTCATCTAGAACTACATCTTCAATTGCAATGAGCTGAGTTGTTCCATCTCTTCTTACCTGAACAGGAGATTTACTAAGAATGGTCAGTTTGTCCAGGATGCGCTTGGAACGATATTCCTGAATAACACCGATAAGTACATTTGTGATTACCGCTATTCCAAAGAGGGCATCTTTCCAATAACCCAAAACCAAAAGAACAAGAAATGCTCCGCCAACTACTGCATTAAAGAGAGTCAAAAGGTTTGCTCTAAGAATTGTGAGAATGCTTCGACTCTTACCAAACTCTTGGCTATTAATTAGTCCCTGTTGAACTCGAGAGGCAACCTCTTGATTACTTAGGCCAGTGAGCTCAGGGGAGATCTGCATAGTCCAATCTTCGCAGAGCAATCAAGTGAGAGTAACAAATAGTTATTTTCAGGTTCTTTGGAGGTAACCCGCACAAGCTGTACAGGTTGATTGCAAAGATAAGGAGTAAATTGGAACTATGAATCCAGCACAGATCCATACGGCTCTATTTGACACCATTGATGGCCTTCCTATTCACCCGTTGGCTGTGCACGTAGCAGTTGTTTTGCTGCCTCTTTCAGCCATGGCACTTGCACTGCTTATCCTTGTCCCTAGATGGAGAAAGGCTTATCTGCCTCTTACTTTGGCTGGCCTAGCTATTGCTACGGTATTCACCTTCATTGCCAAAGAATCGGGAGAAGCACTAGGAGATCGCGTTGGAGAGCCGCAGACCCACGAAGATTTAGGTGGAGTCCTTTTTCCAGCAGCCGTTGGTCTTTTAGCTGTTGGTGTCGCCTTTTACTTTTTGCAGAAATCTGAACAACCTAAGTGGGTTGTGCAGGCAACAGCTGGTTTTGCCATTGCTGCAGTTCTTTCGGTTTCTGCTCTTACCTACTTTGTTGGTCACACTGGAGCAGAAGCAACCTGGTCTAAACGCATAGGGCCAATTGATGCAAGCCCAACTCCGACACCGACAGATACAGAGACACCAGGAACAGGCATAACTGTTCAACAGGTTGCTACACACAACAAAACGACTGACTGCTGGATCATCATCAAATCAAATGTCTATGACCTAACCTCATACATCCAACAGCACCCAGGTGGGGCAGGGGTACTTAGTAATTTGTGCGGGACCGACGCTAGCCAAGCCTTTGATTCCCAGCACTCAACAGAAATGGCTCCAGCAAGTGCTTTAGCTGCTTTGAAGATTGGAACTATCGGAGAAACTCCGACATCAACTCCTAAGCCAACTAGCACACCAACCCCAACAAAAACCACTCCAAAACCTACAACTACGACTTATACAAAAGCTCAAGTAGCTAAGCATTCAACCAAGTCTGATTGTTGGAGCATCATCAACAAAAAGGTTTATAACCTAACCTCTTACGTTTCTAACCATCCAGGAGGATCTGCTGTTATCAGTGCTATTTGTGGTAAAGATGGAACCTCTGCTTTCTCAGGCCAGCACTCAGGTGAAGCAACTCCAACCAGTGTTCTATCTGGCTTAGTTATTGGAACACTTGCTGTCACAACAACAACTGATCCTCCTCCTGTGGCATCGACCTACACTTCTGCTCAGGTTGAACAACATAACTCTGCAGCCAGTTGCTGGGGTGTCGTAAATAACAATGTCTACGATCTAACTTCCTATGTTTCTTCACACCCAGGCGGAGCATCTGCAATCAATGCACTATGTGGAAAGGATGCTACCGCTGCCTTCACAGGTCAACACGGTGGTGAGTCAAGCCCTACTAATGTTCTTGCAAGCTTCAAGCTAGGAACTCTAAGTGGCACTAACACACTAGATACTGCTCTGGGTGAAGAAGAGGAAGAAGACTAGTTTCTTGATCTAGTAACTGCTCTAACAGCAAGCATTCCTAGGGCTGCACCTACAAGTTGCGCTGCTATGAATGGCAATACAGAACCTGGTTCGATACCTGCAAATGTGTTGCTGAACACACGTCCTATAGTCACAGCAGGGTTTGCAAAAGAAGTGGATGAAGTGAAGAAGTAAGCAGAACCTATCCAGGCGGCTACTGCTACCGGAATCAGATTTCCTTGTCCACGCTTTGAAAGAATTCCGATCAGAGCAACTAGACCTGCTGTTGCAATAACTTCGCCAATTAGTAAACCAAAGCCTTCTCTAGCTCTTGTTGAGATTTGAAGAGCGTCTTGATTAAACATAATGTTTGCAAGCACTGCTCCTGCAACTGCACCTGTTATTTGAGCAAAGATGTAGGAGACAGTTTCACTAACCTTCTGGCTCTTACCTACTAGTTGAACAAGTGAAACAACAGGGTTGAAGTGAGCACCACTTACAGGGGCAAGAACAAAGATCAAAAGAACTAAGGCGAATATGGTGGAGATGGTGTTGATTATCAGGGCAACACCAGCATCCTGGGAGAGGTTAGCGCCCATGATTCCAGAGCCGACAACTACACAAACCAACAGGGCCGTTCCAAAGAACTCGGCTATAGATTTGCCTACTGTGGTTGGCATGGTCATTACTCCTTCATGGTCTAACTCACTATGCCTAGAGTACTAGCGGCTGTGTGTTCCGCGCTTTCAGGACTTGTGTTTTATCAATTATAGTTATTGACCAATCGTTCACTAATGGCTATGATTGAGTCATGGCAAGACCAAGGGAATTTGACCAGACACTAGTTATGGCTAAGGCGAGAGCGCTTTTTGCTAGCCAAGGTTACAACGGGACCTCAATTGATGATCTCGTTAAAGCCACGGGGCTCTTGCGCGGGAGTTTGTATAAAGCCTTTGGTTCAAAGAGAAACATTTTCTTGGCTCTACTTCAAGAAATAGTTGAAGAGTTTGAATCTTCAGCCGAGAACCTAGATCTTCTAACAGTCGCGCTGAAAGACCTTGCCCCTTATGACAATGCCATAAGGAATCAGTGCATTGCAATTATTGGTAGTCAAGAAAAGAAATTTGTCGAACTGCTTGGAAAAAACATAGTCACAAAAATGAAGGAGAAGTAATGGCTCTCGTTACCGTTAACAACAAAGAACTCGAAGTTAAAATCAGCTTGTTTGAAAGCATCCAGGCTCTGCAGAGGTCGTTCTCACTTCCTCTTTCAACGGTCCGAGGAGCGACGGCGGATTCCAACTACATCAAGGCCGGGCTTGGTTTTCGCGCTCCAGGAACAGAATTCCCAGGGGTGATTGCTAAAGGTAATTTTTATAAGAAAGGTGACCGTCAGCTCTCCCTTTGGCAAAAAGGGCAAGAGATTGTGGTTATCGAGCTCAAGGGCTCTAAATGGGACCGACTAGTAGTCGGCTGTGAGGATTCGAACGCTCTTGCTCACGCAATAAACAGTGCTATTTCCTAAAAATGCTTCTGTCATGCGCCAAATAGCTCACTAGCAGGCAACTCTCGGGTTTCTATGAGAGATTAGGGGTAAAGACCTAAGGGAAATGGTGGAGATCCATGAAGATGACGAAGAAGCGTTGGTTCTTGATAGCTGGGGCAGTTTTAGCAGTAGTAGCGGTCATTGGGTTGGTTATCTTGCCAGCTCTCAATAAGAAAATTGACTTTGAGACTTATGAGGTCAAGCCAACATCTGTTGTGAAGACAGTTGCGGCAAATGGGCAGCTTGCAGAGACTCAGCTACTTGCTTATGGTCCAAGCGAACAACCAGTACTAACTTCAGCCAATGGATCAATTGCTATTCCTGCTCAGTTCGGTGTGAGTCTTGAAGTTGTGAGCATAGAAGTAGAAGTTGGAGACAGCGTTGCTAAAGGTGATTTGCTTTTCACCTATAAAAACCAATTCGGTCAAACAACAAGAGTTGAATCTCAATCAGCTGGAGTAGTTAGAACTGTTGACACAGCAGAGGGTCTAAGAACCTCTGGTCAGGTAGTCAGTGTTGGAAGTGCTAAACCTGTGGTTTCTGTATTTGCTAGCGAATACGATGCAGATCTTTTGGACATTAGCCAAAGAGCAACTATTGAACTTGATGCCATCAATGCAGTTTTTGAAGGTGGAGTTATTTCTATCGGTCAGGTAGCTACTTCTGTAAGCGGAATTAAGCAGTATGAAGTTCTAGTTGAAGTAACTGAAATTCCAGCTGGAGCAAGATTTGGAATGAGCGCAACTGCTGTTATTGAAGTTGAGCGAGCAGATAGTGTTCTAGCTGTTCCGATGAACGCACTAGTTGGAGAACTACCTGAGGTGCAATTACTTAGAACAGATGCTTCAGGTAGCCAAGCTATTGAATGGGTTGAAGTGAAGTTAGGTCTACGCGGAGATAGCTTGGTTGAAATTACTTCCGGCATTAAAGAAGGCGACTTAGTAATCACAGGTATTGATGGCCAGGTTCCAGCACCGATCGAATTTGGTCCTCCTCGTGGAGCAGGAAGCAATGGCTGATGAAGTTGTTCGATTAGATAAAGTTCGTAGAGATTATCTAGTTGGTGATCAGATAACCACAGCTCTAGGCGGGATTGATCTTGTCATAGAGCGAGGTGAGTTTGTTGCAATCGTAGGTCCTTCTGGAAGTGGTAAGTCAACCATGATGAACCTCATCGGTTGTTTAGATAGACCTAGTGCTGGTTCAGTAAAGATTGCTGGAGATTCAACAAATGAACTCAATGACAATCAACTAACCAGTCTTAGATCTAAAGCAATCGGCTTCGTATTTCAACAATTTCAATTACTACCCAACACAACAGCTATAGAGAATGTAATGGCACCACTGCTATACCAAGGCAAGAGCACTAAGGAGGCAAAGAGAGCTGCCACCCAGATGCTCACCCAATTAGGTCTTGGCGACAGACTCAACTTTGATAGAAACAGGTTGTCTGGTGGACAACAGCAACGAGTAGCAATTGCTAGAGCGCTTGTTACTAGCCCAGACATAGTTTTAGCTGATGAACCAACCGGAGCACTGGATTCCAAGACTGGAGCTGCTGTAATTGAACTTCTCAAAGATCTTCACCGAGATGGCAGAACAGTTGTCCTCATTACCCACGACCTAGAGATAGCTGCCAGTGCTCCTAGAAGAGTGTTCCTTAGAGATGGCTTGATTGAACGCGATGAGCGAGGTGCTAGATGAAACTCTTAGGCACAGCCACACTGGCACTCAATAGAATCTGGGCTACCAAGATTAGATCTCTTCTAACCATGCTTGGAGTTGTTATTGGTGTTGCAGCCATTGTTGCGCTTACATCAATTGTTGACGGAGCATCGCAAGGAATAAACAAGTCATTAGCTACCCTTGGCACAAACCAGTTGAACATCACTGCAATGGCAGCTGATTCACTAACAGAACAAGATGCTCAAGAGCTAGCAGCTTTAGAGAACGTATCAGTCATGTTTGTTCAAGCTCAGAACCAGGGCACTATCGCCACCGGCGATAAGAGAGTGAATGCTCGACTAGTTGGAGTGTCAGCTAAATACTTTGAAGCAGTAAAACCAGAAATAGCTCTTGGCTCATATCTATCCAGCAGTTCATTTGCAGCAACAGCTAAAGATGTTGTCTTTGGTGCAGATGCAGCAAATGATTTAGGTCTTACCAAAGCAATGCTTGGGCAGACAGTGAAACTAAATGGCCAGGACTTCAGGCTAGTTGGAGTTCTAGATGATCAGGCTGGGTTTGGAACTTCTGGGAGAGTTTACGTTCCTATTGATTCAGCTAGAAAACTATTTAGTCAATACCCATACGTCTCAAGCATTGTGATTCAAGCAAACACGGCTGAACAGGTAGATACTCTTCAACTTCAAGCAGATGTCTTGCTAAGAGAGAGATACGGGTTAGGTGCAGAAACTACTGCTCGCTACACCATTACCAACCAAGCATCTTTGATTGCAGCAGTTGGTTCCATTACCGCTATTCTCGGTTTGCTACTCACAGGTATCGCAGCAATCAGCTTGATTGTTGGCGGTATTGGAATCATGAACATCATGCTGGTCTCGGTTAGAGAGCGAACTAGAGAGATCGGTGTTAGAAGAGCTATTGGTGCCAAGCAGTCCAACATCCTTACCCAATTCCTAATTGAAGCGATAGTGCTCTCATTAGCCGGTGGCGTGGTGGGACTCATCCTCGGAGAGATAGCAGCATTCTTCCTGGCAGTCATTGGAGACTGGGTCTTCTCAATTCGTCTAGACACAGTAGGGCTAGCCCTAGGTTTCAGTTTGCTAGTTGGAGTTGTGTTTGGAGTATGGCCAGCAAGAACAGCAGCCAAGCTAGAACCTATTGATGCTCTGAGATTTGAGTAGCAGTTTCAGGTTCTAGTGGAATAATGTAATCAACCGATAGAGGTCAAGATATGGAAAAGATTAAAGGCTTACTAGCCAAGCTTCCTCACCCAGTTAGATGGGTGCTGACCATGGTCATCGGATTTATCTTGCTTATCCTTGGATTGATCATGATGGTTACCCCAGGACCTGGCCTACTGTTTATCTTCTTTGGACTTTCAATTCTTGCCTTAGAGATTAAATGGGCTCAGGAAGTAAATAAGCAGGGCATGCAGGGTCTTGAGAAGATAGTGGCCAAACTGAAGAGCATATTCAAGCGTGACCAGAAACCAAAAGAGTAGCCGTTCGCTACAGTTAGTAGATTCCCTCAGGCTAGGTCAGTAACTAGCTATCTTCCAATAGTCTGATTGCTATGAGTGTAGAAGCAACAGACCACAAGATGGTACTAAATGCCCGTAATGGCAACCTTGCTACTTTCGCGACCAGTGGTTTCCTCTTCGCCTCTTGGCTATCCAGGATTCCTGATGTGAAGCAATTGCTAGATATTGGAACTGGCACACTTAGTTTTCTTCTTTTGGCTTTAGCTTGTGGTTCTCTTGTTGGATTACCAATCACTGGAAGAGTTGCAGACAAGATAGGAACGAAGAAGACTGCTCGACTTGGAGCTGCAGCAGGAATAGTCGGACTGCTGATTGCTTGCTATTCAATTACCTTTAGCCAGGATCTTGTAGTTCCTATCGCAGCAATGGCTATTGTCGGCTTTGGAATTGGTATGTGGGATGTGGCTCAGAATCTAGAGGGCACAATCATTGAGCAGAAGCTAGGTAAAGCAATCATGCCTTGGTTCCACGCTGCATTCAGTGGAGGAACTCTTCTAGGAGCTCTTATTGGATCACAAGCAACAAGATTACAGATTCCGCTGTCGATTCACCTAACTGTGATTTCAGTTATCACTGCACTGGTTCTACTTTGGGGAACTAATAAGTTCATCGTTGCTGAAGTAGTTGAGCATAAGAATGCTGAAGGTCAAAAGATAAAGCAAAAGTCTGCATGGACTGAACCAAGAACACTGCTTATTGGTGTCATGGTGCTAGCAGCTGCCTTCACAGAAGGAACAGCTAATGACTGGATTGCAGTTGCCTTTGTTGATGGGCATGAAACCTCAGCAACTCAGGGAGTCTTTGGACTTTCAGCTTTCTTACTATTCATGACTGCGGGTCGAGTATTAGGAAGCATGGCACTAAACAAATTTGGTCGAGTACTTGTGCTCAGAGTTCTTTTTGCAGCAGCGCTCATTGGTAGCTTGCTATTTGTTTTTGGGGGACCGGTTGGAGCATACTTCGGAGCAGCTATCTGGGGGCTAGGAGCAAGTCTAGGATTCCCAGTTGGAATGTCAGCTGCCTCAGATGATCCAAAGAGAGCAGCAGCAAGAATAAGTGTTGTTTCAACTATTGGTTATTGTGCATTCCTGGCAGGACCACCATTAGTTGGTTTCTTAGGTGAGGAAGTTGGAATACTCATGGCTCTTCTAGCTGTTGGGGCTATCAGTGCTCTTGCGTTTGTGCTGGTTCCGGTGGCTAAGCCGCTGAAAGTTTAATTCGGATGAAAGACTCCAAAGCCTAGATCTTTAGCAGCCTGGGCTAACTTTTGGTCTGTAGTGGCAACGGTTCCATTTACTTTCATAGCCTGACGAAGAACTGCAACGTCAGGCATTTTCAAAGAAGTCTTAGCTCTGAGGTTTGCAAGTGAAGCTGAATCTTCCGGCTCGATAGGTGTTATTTGAAGCCCTAGAGAGTTCACCATCTTTTGAAACTTTTCTAGTTGACCTGCTCGAGCAGGATGAACCATAACTTCAGCTTGAGTTAGGGAACTCATTTGCAAGTCGAAACTTGCAGTGTCTCTAAACATTTCCATGGCCCATTGGTGGTGGGTGTCCTTACTCGAGACAAGTGCGATCAAAGCACTCGCATCGAGGACTACTACTCTGGCCAATCTTCTGCCATTTCTTCTTTCCAGTTGGTTGGCCAGATCCCGTCCATAGACCCCGCTACCTTCTTTACGGAGGCAAGGCGGTTCTGAGTTCTTTTGGATTCTTCGTTTTCGAGGGCTTGAAGGCCTGCTTCTATAATCTTTCTCAAAAGTAGCGTGCGTTGCTCTGCAAGCTCAGGCCATTGTTTGGCTGCTTGACTAAGACCCTGGCTTATTTGATCGGTCTCGGTAATCATGTGTCTAGGTCTTGCGGTAGGCATGTCAGTAGTGTAGCACTTTATCCATAAGTGCAACACTTTCCAGATTGAAGTTTCTAGTCTTTCCAAATTCATTGAATCTCTTCTTGCAGAAGGCTTTCTTTGGATGGTAAATCTTGCTCAATGGCTAGCTCCCTTCAACAACTAGACTTGGTGAAAAGTTATCTTCTATAAGGAGCAACGTGTCCCTAATTGGTGTAGTAGCAGAGCCACAGGCGGAAGCTAGAGTAGCCGCCACCCCTGAAACAATAAAAGTCATTAGATCCCTTGGATTCGAAGTTGTTGTTGAATCAGGTGCAGGGGCTAAAGCTTCTTTCCCAGATTCTGCCTATGAAGCAGCAGGCGCAAAGGTTGTAGCTACTGCAGCAGCTTGGAATGCCGACATAGTTCTGAGAGTAAATGCTCCTTCAGATGATGAGATCAAGTTACTCAAAAGAGGTGCTGTCCTAGTTGGTGTTCTATCTCCAGCACTAAAGCCGGAACTACTAACTGCTCTTGCCGCCCAGGGTGTTACTGCTTTGGCTATGGATGCGGTTCCAAGAATTTCTAGAGCACAGTCAATGGACGTGCTTAGCTCAATGGCAAACATCGCCGGTTACCGTGCAGTGATTGAAGCAGCTCATGAATTTGGTCGCTTCTTCACAGGTCAAGTAACTGCAGCTGGAAAAGTAGCCCCAGCAAAAGTCTTAGTTGCAGGAGCAGGTGTTGCAGGTCTTGCAGCAATTGGTTCGGCTTCTAGCTTGGGTGCAATTGTTCGAGCAACAGATCCAAGACCAGAAGTTGCTGACCAGGTGAAGTCAATCGGTGGAGAGTATCTAGCTGTTGAAGTAGATGAGCAGATGCAGTCAAGCGATGGTTATGCCAAAGAAACCAGCAAGGCATATGAGCAAAGAGCAGCTGAGCTTTACTCAGAGCAGGCAGCTGATGTGGACATTATTATTACCACCGCTTTGATTCCAGGCAGACCAGCTCCACTTCTTATTACAGCTAAGGATGTTTCTCTAATGAAGCCGGGCAGCGTAATCGTTGACATGGCAGCAGCTCAGGGTGGAAACGTTGCAGGGTCAGTAGCTGGACAAAAGGTTGTCACTGAAAACGGTGTAACTATTTTGGGTTACACAGATCTTCCTTCTCGCCTGCCAGCTCAGTCATCTCAGCTTTATGGAACAAACCTTGTGAACCTTCTAAAGCTTCTAACTCCAGCTAAAGACGGAAATGCAGTTATTGACTTTGAAGATGTTGTCCAGAGATCAGTAACAGTTGTGAAATCAGGTGAGATTACCTGGCCACCCCCTCCGGTCCAAGTATCAGCAGCTCCTGTTGCAAAAGCTGAAGAAGTCGTTATTCCAGAGAAGAAGAAAATGTCTTCTAGAACCAGAGCTTCACTAATTGCAGCAGGTCTTGCGGTATTGGTTGGACTTGTTTCTCTAGCCCCAGCTCCACTACCGGAGCACTTCCTAGTTCTAATGCTCTCGGTTGTTATTGGTTTCTATGTGATTGGTAAAGTGCACCACGCTCTACACACCCCACTGATGAGCGTTACAAACGCCATCTCTGGAATTGTTGTTGTGGCTGCTGTCTTGCAGATCACTGATGCCAACGTTTTGATTCAAGTTCTTGCTGCAGCAGGTGTATTACTTGCTAGCATCAACGTCTTTGGTGGCTTCGCGGTAACTTCTAGAATGCTCAAGATGTTCACTAGAGGAGACAAATAATGACTGTTCAAGCTATCGCTAACGCAGCATACGTTGCTGCTGCTCTGTTATTCATCATGAGCCTTGCCGGCCTTAGTAAGCATGAAACCGGTAGAACCGGTATTCGCTATGGAGTTACCGGTATGGCTATCGCCATGGCAGCAACCATCTGGCTATCTTTCTCTGGTGAGTGGAGTGAAACATCGTTCATTGGCTTAGGGCTTCTAGTTGTAGCACTTATTGCAGGTGGCGTTATTGGATTATGGCGAGCCAAGGTTGTAGCAATGACCGGTATGCCAGAGCTAATTGCTCTCTTCCACAGCTTCGTAGGTCTAACTGCAGTTCTAGTTGGTTGGAATGGAGCACTGCACGCTAAAGAGATGTCTCCTGAGCTAGCTGCTGTTCACAGTGCTGAAGTCTTTATCGGAGTTTTCATTGGTGCTATTACCTTCACAGGTTCGATAGTTGCTTACCTAAAGCTCTCAGCCAAGATCTCTTCAAAGCCACTAATTCTGCCAGGTAGAAACTACATAAACCTAGTAGCACTAGTTGGCTTTATTGCTCTTACTGTTGCTTACGTTATTACTACAGATATTGCTCTACTAATTGCTGTCACTGTTTTGGCGCTAGCTCTTGGCTGGCACCTAGTGGCATCAATTGGTGGAGGAGACATGCCAGTGGTTGTCTCAATGCTTAACAGCTACTCAGGTTGGGCAGCTGCAGCAACAGGATTCCTACTAAGCAACAACCTATTGATTGTTACCGGTGCTCTAGTTGGTTCCTCAGGTGCTTACCTTTCATACATCATGTGTAAGGCAATGAACCGAAGCTTCATAGCTGTTATCTTTGGTGGTTACGGAATTGAAGCAGCACCTCAAGGTGAAGAAGAAACAGGCGAGCACACCGAGATTGATGCTGCTTCTGTTGCTGAACTACTTAGCTCAGCTAAGACTGTTGTCATCACCCCTGGTTATGGAATGGCAGTAGCGCAAGCTCAGTACCCAGTTGCAGAACTTGCTAAGAAATTGCGTGAGAAGGGTGTGGATGTGAAGTTTGGAATCCACCCTGTTGCTGGACGTCTTCCAGGCCACATGAACGTACTTCTTGCTGAAGCTAAGGTTCCTTATGACATCGTTCTAGAAATGGACGAAATCAATGACGACCTAGCTAAGACTCAGGTAGTTCTAGTCATTGGAGCTAACGACACAGTAAACCCAGCAGCAACTGAAAACCCATCAAGTCCTATTGCCGGTATGCCGGTACTAAAGGTTTGGGAAGCAGAGAATGTGATTGTCTTCAAGAGATCAATGGCCTCTGGTTATGCAGGAGTTGCTAACCCACTGTTCTATAAGCAAAATGCCAAGATGCTCTTTGGTGATGCTAAAGACAAGGTCAACGATATCCTCAAGGCTCTGTAGTCAGATCCCTTGGCTCTAGCAGGAGAGCCCAGTTAGGCGATTTTTGTCTCCTGGACGTGAGATACACGCTTACTTGCTGGCGGATGAGAATAGTAGGCCAAGACATATAGTGGGTGCGGCGCAGGGTTAGCCAGGTTGTCGGTACTAAGTCTCTTTAGAGCAGAGATTATGTGTTCTTTGCCATAAACCTTAGAAGCAAAGACATCCGCACCGTGCTCGTTTCTCCTGGTCATGGAATTGTCAAAGATTCCCAGTAGGAAGTTGATCGGGGAGAAGAGCATCCCAAAAGCAATTAGTGAAAGCACTAGTTGTATTCCATTTCCACCTAGAGCTTCCGACAGAGCTGGCTCTTGCAGAGCCCAGCCAAATAGAGCAAAGACTATAAAACTCTGCAGCATGTTTAGAAGCAACATTGAACGAATGTGTCCTAGCTTGTCATGCCCCATTTCGTGGCCTAAGACTCCAACTACTTCATCAACAGTGTGTTTTTCAATTAGAGAATCAAATAGAACTATCGTCTTGGTTTTGCCGATACCGCTAAAGAAAGCATTTGTCTTAGAAGATCGCTTAGAACCATCCATAACATAGATGCGTTTTGGTTTGTAGTCCTGCTTTTCACAGAGCGCGAGAATCTTGTCACGTAATTCTCCCTCTGGTAGTTCCTTCAACTTGTTGAATAGAGGAAGAATTACGCTGGTGCCGATTGCAGCGGTAATGAGAGAGATGAGGTTAATGGCTAGGAATGCTATCCACCAGATCTGGTTCGGGAGTTGCTGATAGACCCATAGCAAGCCAAGCAGAATAGGGCCAAGAATTACAACACCGAGAATAATGCCTCGAATTCTATCGATGATAAAAGTCTTGACAGTGGTTCGATTGAAACCAAACTTAGCTTCAATGACGAAGGTTTTGTAAATTGAACCAGGGATACCAAGAACGAAAAGACCAAGGGCCATCACAAGTAGAAACACTAGATCTTGCCAAATCTGACCCTCGATAGCGCTGGCTACTGACTGTTGAATCTGACCATAGAGTCCAAGGACAAGGAAGGTTAGAACAACTACTGCACTGATAACTGTGGTGGTTGACTCAAAGCGTCTCTTGGTGGCTGTGTATTCAACAGCCTTCTTTACTTCAGCAGTGGGGCTACCAGCTAATGCAGTTCGACTAGATCTCACATCCAACACATTCAGAATCACTTTTAGTGCTGCAATTGCAAGGGTAATTACGATGATTAGGTTTCTAAGCTGTTCAGCGTTCACTTTTCTCCTCAGATTTATGGTCAATATTCAGTGTAGTTTCCGCCCACCTTGGAAGCGGTTAGTGCTCTGCAACTAGAAAGAATCTATGGTGATTCCTAGGGCTACGAAAAGCCAGGCAATTGCAACAGCCCACAACACCATCGCAATGGAAACCACAATGGTTACCTTTAGTGGCTTTACTCCGGCAGCAACAGAAGCTGCTGCCGCGAACTGAGTTCCAATCAGTATTGGTCCGAGAAGAGCCATTCCGTAGATTCCATATTTCTCAAAAGCTGCCTGTGCTTTAACAAATTTAGGGGACTCTGCTGGTTTCCCTTTAGCTATGCGCCTACGCACAATCCAATTACGAATTCCACCTCCACCGTAAGCAAAGGCTGCAATAGTAATGATGTTTCCTGCAGCAGCGAATAATACTGTCAATACAGGATCTAAACCAAATACGATTCCAGCGGGAACCACCCCAATGGCTTCAAACCATGGGATAGCCCCAGCAAGAAAGATTCCAAACAGTCCAAGTTGTTCTAAGTCCATCAGTTGCCCTTAGATGTCTTTTTCACGCCAGGCAATAAACATTGAAGGCAAAGATGCAAAAGCAAACAAGGAGGCAATTAGTAGGAAGCTTCCATCATTGCCCTCTGGCTGGAAAAGTTGAAGATCTGGGCCATAAAACATAATTAGGAAGAGCACCAAAATCAGATAGCCCATTGACAGATATGCATGTCTGTATGAAGAGTCTCGTATTTGAATCTGCCTCTCGTCTAAAAGCTCATTCGGCGCATCTGCAATTCCTCTTACTGCAACTCGAAGTAAGGAATAAACACCTAGGGTAAGCATGATTGCCACAATTGCCGCGAGGCTAAAGATTATTATTTCCGCTGTGCCGGAAATGTTCAGATTAGTTTTAATGGATTGGTAGTAGCTACCTAAGGCAATAACCACAAGACCAAGTAACTCAAGAATTACAAGCGTTCTTCTGTTGCGCTGATACCTAAGCCATTTGAACTTCGAGTTCTCATCAGTTAGTAGAGCTCTTGTGCCCTTTTCGGTCACGCCAAGGGACCAGTAGATTTTGTTTTTCTTAGACATTACTTCTTTCCTTTTCTTGGGTCAGTTAGTGAGAACAACTCAGATACCGATTGGTTCAGCGCTTCTGATATTCGAAGGGCTAGAACCAAAGAAGGGCTGTATTCGCCACGTTCAAGGTAACCAATGGTTTGGTAGTGAACTCCAACCAGATCAGCTAGATCCTGCCGGCTCAGCCCGCGTGCTGTGCGGACTTGCTCGATTTGATTGAATACTGGTACTTCTGCATTTCTACTCATGCATGTAGCATACATACTACATAGCATTAATGCAACATTTTTCTCAATTGCTTTTGGTTGGCCAAAGTTCAATATGCACTTTGAAGCGAAGGACCCCTGAAGAGTTCGGCATAACTAGCACCACTACGTCTGTGTCTAAGTTGATGGCTCTGACCTCTTCCCGTTAGCTTTTCGCTTCGCTAATGTTGTCTAATGGCTGGTAAAAACAAGAAGCGCCGGGGGCAGCAGGATTACCCAGTAGATCATGATTTCTCGCAGGAGATTCTGACATCACTGCCTGGCTTACATCGCCACACGAGTCAACTATCTCCCGATCAAGTTCCTGGAGAGCCATTCGAAGAAATTCGAACTGGCCAAGACAATGACAAAAAGTCCGCGAGTGTTCAACATACGATTCTTGGTCTTTTGACTTGGATGGGCCTTATCGGCTGGACTATGCATGTTTGGATTGCGGCACCGATGGCAATTTCTGACCTAGTCCTTGCTGTAAGTCTCTGGGTTTTGACGTTTTTGTTCACAATTGTCGGTGTCCCTGCTGTTCGAAGAAAAGCAAGAAATCGAGCAAAACATGACTGAAGTACTGCTTGAGATTGCGGAATCACCCTTCTACTTATTGGCAATGATTTTTCTTGCAGCCTTTCCCGTCGTCATCTCTGCTCTCGCAATTAATGGCTCTAGACAGTTTCTTCTAGACAGAAGCCGAAGTGCAACGGAAGACGATTTCCCTCACGTTCAACAGCTAAGCGACGCTAGGGCAAAGTGGCCAACTATTTCAGTAATAATTCCTGCCCGAGATGAAGAAACAGGAGTTGAAAAGACAATACAGTCGGTTATCGAAATGTACTGGCCAAACAAGGAAATTATCGTAGTCAACGATGGATCTCATGACCACACACTTAAAAAAATTAAAGCTATTGCTAAGCACAGTTCGATTTCGATTATTTCCCACAAAGCAGCCACTGGAAAGTCAATCTCTCTTAATGAAGGAATTGCCGCTGCAAGCAGTGAGATAGTTGTGATTGTTGATGCAGATGCCCGACCAGCAAAAAATGCATTGGACAGATTGGTGCCGCATTTCTTGATACATGAGGATGTGGCTGCAGTAACCGGTAACCCCAGAGTGGCTAATCTGTCCAGCCTCATATCCAAACTGCAGGCAATCGAGTTCACCTCAAACATTTCCACGTTGAGGCGAGGGCAGGCGGCATGGGGAAGGGTAAACACAATTTCTGGAATAATGACAGCTCTTCGACGTAACGCGGTACTGGAAATTGGTGGGTTTTCTCCAACCCAACCAACGGAGGACATCGAAATGACTTGGAGACTACATCGAGAGGGGTATCGCTGCATCTACGAACCTGCCGCCCAAGTAGCGATGGAGGTTCCAGAAAACCTTTCTCAGTGGTGGAAACAGCGAACCCGCTGGAGCACTGGGCTTGTACGCGTGATCCAAACGCATGGATTTGCAGTTATTCGCAAGTGGGAGTGGCCAGTATTTCCTTTGCTAGTTGAAGCGATAGCGGCAATCTTGTGGTGTCACGTGCTAGTCGTAGCCACATTACTTTGGGTTGCATCTGCTCTTAACGGCATTCCGTTTATTGGTAATTCAATAATCCTGAGCCACTGGGGCACTCTTACTTTGGCAGTAGCGCTGTTTCAAATTTTTTGGGGAATGAAGCTTGACTCAAATCACGATAAGGGCATCTTCAGGTTATGGCCATTAGCCCCTCTTTACCCCCTCTTCTATTGGTGGCTTAGTGCCTTTGCAGTTGTCGCCACCACAGTTCCCGCTCTTTTGACAAAGCCAAAAGTCGTTTCTTGGTCGCTTGAGCGAAGAAGGCGTAAACCGCAGAATTAGTTCTGCATGGCATTGACTGGCTCAAGCGTTTGGTTGCCAAGCTTCTTATCCAGAGCCCAGCAAGAAGTTTATTGGCGGAGAATGGGGGATTCGAACCCCCGAGGGCTTGCACCCAACCAACTTTCCAAGCTGGCGCCATAGGCCACTAGGCGAATTCTCCTGGGATGTATCTCGGACCTGTCTAGTTTAGTTGGGGATTAGAGAACCCCAATACAGCCAGATCTAGGCCCAATTGAGAACGAGGATGTCTGAAGCCAAGACTAAGGTGATATCTGGATAAAGGAGTTCTAATGATGGGTTTATCAAAGAGACAAATCAACTGGCTGATTGTCACTGTGTCACTGTTTACTGGGTCGCTGTGGGTCTGGCTAGATGGCCGATCTAAGGGGGATAACTCCGCATACATGGTGGTGGTTTACTCTTTTGCAATACTCGTTGCGTACTCAACGTTCCTCTTTTTGAGTAATCGAGGTAAGAATCGGGACGTCCTAGAGTCTTTGCATAAACAAGCGGCAATCCTTGAGGTTATGGAGAGCGGTGATTTTGAAGAAGACGATTACGTGTTCTCCGCCAGAAAGGGCGAAGTGGTAATTGCTCGCGTCAACGAAACCATATTGAATGAGTTCAGAAGCAATGGTTCAACGAGCTCAGGTGGCTTCGGAGGAGTGAGCCTGCCAATCTTTGGAAATGTAAGAGCAAACGTTGGTGGCTACTCAGGCAGAAGCAGAAGAAACCCAGAGGAGTCAACACCAATAGATGTTGGCACCTCGACCTACACAAACCAGAGAATTGTCTTTGCGGGTGAGAATGTAGTTCGTGAGTTTGACCTAGACAAGCTCGTGAACCTTGAAGCGGGGGGCAACGGCATCACCTTGACTATCGCTGTTTCCAATAGAGACAAGGCTTCAATGCTTTCCTCAGTTAACTTTGATGATCTGACCCCAGGTATAGCTGCCAGCATCGCTGTTGCCTATCAAGAAGGTGGACAATCCTTGGCCTTGGAGAAGATTAAGGAAACCCGTCAACAGATAGCAGATGCCATTGCCTTACAGGAGGCAAAGTCTTCAAAGAAGGCTAGGAATTAGACCCCTTTTTCAAGGTTTAGAATAGGACTGGACTCCCCGTGCGGCGTCACCTCGGCTAACTCCCCCAGGATCGAAAGATAGCAAGGGTAACTGGGCTCTGATGGGTGTGCGGGGAGTCTCACAACAATTTCACTCCATTGTCAGGCGAGAGGTTTAGGCTCTAAACGTGTCCACAGCTCTTTACCGTCGTTATCGCCCAGAGTCCTTCTCAGAACTCATTGGGCAGACTCAAGTTACCGTGCCTTTGATGGCTGCTCTTCGTAGCGACCGAGTGAACCATGCTTATTTGTTTAGTGG